>JAFEES010000064.1 GCA_018240995.1 Pseudomonadota bacterium
ATCGACGAATTAGTGTCACCTGACAGTCTCGCGGCGCTGCAACAGCGCCTGCAACACCGCTTTTCCGACCCGGCGCTGCTGCAGCGTGCCATCACGCACCGCAGCTATTGCTCCGAGCACAACGAGCGCCTGGAATTCCTCGGTGATTCGGTGCTGAGCCTGGCTGTCTCCAGCCTGCTGTTCAAGCGCATGCAGGGCCTGCCCGAGGGCGAACTCTCGCGCGTGCGCGCGCTGCTGGTCAGGCAGGACTCGCTGCACCGCATTGCCCTGCGCCTGCAGCTGCCCCAGGTGCTGCGCCTGGGCGAGGGAGAGGCCAAGTCCGGCGGCAAGCAGCGCCCCTCCATCCTGGCCGATGCGCTGGAGGCCATCATCGGTGCCGTCTACCTGGACGCGGGCTACGCGCCCGCCGAAGGGCTGGTGCACCGCCTGTTCGAGGGCGTGGACCTGAGCCCGCGCCTGCAGGAGGCAGCCAAGGACGCCAAGACGGCGTTGCAGGAGTGGCTGCAGGGCCGCAAAATGAACCTGCCGCAGTACCGGGTGACAGACACCACGGGCGCGGCGCACAGCCAGGTGTTCCATGTGGAGTGTGAGGTGGCGCAGCTGCAGCTGCGCGCCAGCGGCAGCGGCGTATCGCGCCGCGCGGCCGAGCAGGCCGCCGCGTCCGCCATGCTGGCCCAATTGAAAGCGACATAGGCATGAATGCTATGAATGTTGAAGCTGGAGGCGCCGATGAAACGGGCGCTGGCGGCGAAAATAGCCAAAACGACCTGGAGGCCATGCTGGCCGCCGCGCGCGCCGGCGCCGCCGCGCCGGCCGATGCCGCGGGCCAGCGCTGCGGCCTGATCGCCATCGTCGGCAAGCCCAACGTGGGCAAGTCCACGTTGATGAACGCGCTGGTGGGGCAGAAGATCTCCATCACCAGCCGCAAGGCCCAGACCACGCGCCACCGCATCACCGGCATACGCACGCGCGGCGGCACGCAGTTCGTTTTCGTGGACACGCCGGGCTTTCAGACGCGGCATAGCACGGCCTTGAATAAGTCGCTGAACAAGACCGTGATGGGCGCCATTGGCGACGTGGATCTGATCCTGTTCGTGGTCGAGGCCGGCAGCTTCACGCTGGCCGACGCCAAGGTACTGTCCCTGTTCAAGCCCGGCATCCCCACGCTGCTCATCGCCAACAAGCTCGACACCGTGCACCGCCGCGCCGAGATCGCGCCCTGGCTCAAGAGCATGCAGGAGCGCCACCCCTTCGCCGAGTTCGTGCCCATGTCGGCCAAGAAGCGTGACGACATCGAGCGCCTGTATGGCATTTGCGAAAAATACCTGCCCGAGCAGGCCTGGTGGTACGGCGCGGACGAACTCACCGACCGCAGCGAGAAGTTCCTCGCCAGCGAGACCGTGCGCGAAAAGCTGTTCCGCTTCACCGGCGACGAGCTGCCCTACACCTCCACCGTGGTCATCGACAAATGGGACGAGGAAAAGAGCAAGCAGCACAAGCGCTTCCTGCGCATCGCCGCGACCATCGTGGTCGAGCGCGACGGCCACAAGGCCATGGTGATCGGCGAGAAGGGCGAGCGCCTGAAGCGCATCAGCACCGAGGCGCGCCAGGAGCTGGAAAAGCTCATGGACGCCAAGGTGTTCCTGGAGGTCTGGGTCAAGGTGCGCTCCGGCTGGGCCGACGACGAGGCGCGCGTGCGCTCCTTCGGGTATGAGTGAGAGGTGATTGGTGAATGGTGAGTGGTAAGTGGTGAATGGAAGATTCGCCTCGCGCCCATTCACCACTCACGACTTACCACTTACCACTCACCCTCCCCCAAAATGGCCACACGCCGCATCGCCGACGAACCCGCCTACATCCTGCACCGCTACTCCTTTAGTGAGTCCAGCCTGATCCTGGAATGCTTCACGCGCCACTGGGGCCGCGTGGCCCTGGTGGCCAAGGGGGCGAAGAAGCCCACCTCCAACTTCCGCCCGGTGCTGCTGCCCTTGCAGCCGCTGCGCCTGGGCTGGACGCTGGCGGGCGAGCCGGGGCAGGGCGAGATCCATGCGCTGAAAGGGGCGGAATGGGTCGGCGGCCATGTCATGCCGGTGGGCGATGCGCTGCTCTCGGGCCTGTACCTGAACGAGCTGCTGTTGCGCCTGCTGGCGCGCGAGGACACCCATGCCCCGCTGTTCGACCTGTACGCCGGCGTGGTGCGCGTGCTGGGGACCGTTGACCATGAGGGCGAGCATGGCGAGGCGCTGGAGCCCGTGCTGCGCGCCTTCGAGCTGCTGCTGCTGCGCGAGATCGGCCTGCTGCCGCAGCTGGATGCCGAGACCGCCACGCTGACGCCACTGGCCACACAGGAGCGCTACACCTTGCTGGCCGAGGGCGGCCTGCGCGCCGCCACGTCGCAAGACCGTGCGGCCTTGAGTGGCGGGCAGTGGCAGGCCCTGCAACAGGCGCTGCAGGGCGGGGGGGCGGCCAGCTACACGGCGGTGCTGCGCGTGGTGGCGGGCAACGGTTTCGGTGCCGCGGCCGAGCTCAAGGCGCAATTGCGGGCGCTGCTGCAATACCATTGCGGTAGCCCGTTGCTGCGTACCCGCCAGCTCATGATGGATCTGCAATCGCTATGACCACCTATCCTCGCACCGCTCTCTCGGTCAACATCAACAAGGTCGCCCTGGTGCGCAACACGCGCCATCTGGGCATTCCCAGCGTCACGCGTGCCGCCCAGCAGTGCCTGGAGGCGGGGGCAGACGGCATCACCGTGCACCCGCGGCCCGACGAGCGTCATATCCGCGCGCAAGACGTGTACGAGCTGGCCGAGCTGCTGCGCCAGTGGCCCGAGGCCGAGTTCAACATCGAGGGCAACCCCACGCACAACCTGATGCAGTTCATACGCCAGGTGCGCCCCGCCCAAGCCACCTTCGTGCCCGACAGCGAGGGCCAGTTCACCAGCGACCATGGCTGGAGCTTTCCCGAAGACGCCGAGCGCCTGCAGCCGCTGATCGCCGAATGCCATGAGCTGGGCGTGCGCGTGAGCCTGTTCATGGATCCCTTGCCCGAGCAGATGGCCGCCGCCCGCGCCGTGGGCGCCGACCGAGTCGAGCTGTATACCGAGCCCTACGCCGCCGCCTGGGCCACGCCGCAGCGCCTGGAGCAGCTGGCGCGCTACCGCCTGGCGGCGCAGGCGGCCATCACCGCCGGCCTGGGCGTGAACGCCGGCCATGACCTGAATCAGGACAACCTGGCCGACTTCCTGGCCGCCGTGCCCGGCGTGCTGGAGGTGTCGATTGGCCATGCGCTGATTGCCGATGCGCTGGAGCTGGGCTACGCCGACACCGTCACCGCCTACCAGCGCTGCATAGACCAGGGCATGGCCGAGAGAGCGTTGAGCGTTGTGCGTTGAGCGCCCGCGCAAAACGCCCAACGCCCAACGCCCAAAATGATCTACGGCATAGGCACCGACATCTGCGACGTGCGCCGCATACGCGCCAGCGTGGAACGCCATGGCGAACGCTTTGCCGCCAAGGTGTTGGCCGATGCTGAACTGGCCACCTGGCGCCAGCGCAGCAGCCGCTGGCCCGAGCGCGGGCTGCGTTTCCTGGCCACACGCTTTTCCGCCAAGGAGGCCTTCAGCAAGGCCATAGGGCTGGGCATGCGCATGCCCATGACCTGGCGCCACTGCGAAGTGGCGAACCTGCCCAGCGGCCAGCCGACCATCGTGCTGCATGGCGCGCTGAAAGACTGGTTCGAGGCGCGCGGCCTGCGCTGCCACCTCAGCGTGACCGACGAGAGCGACTACGCGGCGAGCTTTTGCGTGGTGGAAAAAGACTGAAGAGAAATTGGGTCGTAGCGCTTGCTGGCAGGGCGTTACAAGCTATTAAAACGAAAGTAAAACAATGACAGAACACGCCCCCTTGATCATCGACGTGGCCGGCACCGGCCTTAGCGAGGCCGACCGCCGCCGCCTGGCGCACCCGCTGGTGGGCGGCATCATCCTGTTCGCTCGCAATTGGCAGAACCGGGCGCAGCTGCTGGAGCTCACCGCCGCCATCAAGGCCGTGCGCCACGACCTGCTGATCTGCGTGGACCACGAGGGCGGGCGCGTGCAGCGCTTTCGCAGCGATGGTTTCACCCATATCCCGCCCATGCGCGCACTGGGCGAGCTGTGGCTGAATGACGGCAAGGAGGGCCAGGGCAGTGGTGCCATGCGCGCCATGGACGCGGCCACGGCGGCGGGCTATGTTCTCGGGGCCGAGTTGCGCTCCTGCGGCGTCGATTTTTCCTTCACGCCGGTGCTGGACCTCGATTGGGGCGAAAGCGGCGTGATTGGGGACCGCGCCTTCGCCCGCGACCCGCGCGTGGTCGCCATGCTGGCGCGTGCGCTGATGCAGGGCCTGCTGCTGGCCGGCATGGCCAACTGCGGCAAGCATTTCCCCGGCCATGGCTTCGTGAAGGCCGACTCGCACACCGAAATCCCCGTGGACCGGCGCAGCCTCAAGGCCATCCTGGCGGATGACGCCGCGCCCTACCCGTGGCTGTCCACGGTGCTCACCAGCGTCATGCCGGCCCATGTCATCTACCCCAAGGTGGACGCCCGCCCGGCGGGCTTCTCGGCCAAATGGCTGCAGGACATCCTGCGCGGCCGCCTGCGCTTTGACGGCGCCATCTTCAGCGACGACCTGAGCATGGAGGGCGCACGCCGCCTGGATGGCCAACTGGTCAGCTACACCGATGCCGGCGTGGCCGCGCTGAACGCCGGCTGCGACCTGGTGCTGCTGTGCAACCAGAGCCTGGGCGAGGGCGCCGCGGTGGACGAGCTGATTGATGGCCTGGCCGCCGCACAGGGGCAAGGCCGCTGGCAGGCCAGTGCCGCCAGCGAGGCGCGCCGCCAGGCCCTGCTGCCCGAGACCCTGCCCCAGCCCTGGGACGAGCTGATGGTGCAGCCGGCCTATATGCACGCGCTGGACTTGCTGCCATGAACATGCGTGTTGGCATGCTGACCGGCGGCGGCGACTGCCCCGGCCTGAACGCGGTGATCCGCGCCGTCACCAAGTCGCTGATCCACCACGGCCACTGCGAGGTGCTGGGCATTGCCGACGGCTTCGAGGGCCTGATGGGCGCCACGCCGCGCACGCTGCCGCTGGCATGGACGCAGGTCTCGGGCATCCTGCACATGGGCGGCACCATACTGGGCACCAGCAACAGCGCCAACCCGCTCAAGGACGAGGCCACGCTGGCGCGGGTGGAGCGCAATGTGCGCGCCCTGGGCCTGGATGTGGTGGTGGCCATTGGCGGCGACGGCACCATGAGCCTGGCCCACGGCCTGCGGACAATCGGCCTGGCCTGCGTGGGCGTGCCCAAGACCATAGACAACGACATTGCGCTGTGCGAGCGCAGCTTCGGCTTCGATACGGCCGTGGCCACGGCCACCGAGGCGCTGCACCGCGTCGAGAGCACGGCCAACAGCCACCACCGCGTGATGATCGTCGAGACCATGGGCCGCCACGCCGGCTGGCTGGCGCTGGAGGCAGGCATTGCCGGCGCGGCCGACATCATCTTGCTGCCCGAGATCGACTACGACCTGGAGGCCATAGTCCAGCGCTGCCGCGAGCGGGAGCAGCGCCAGCGCTACACCATCATCTGCATAGGCGAGGGCGCCAAGCCGCGCGGCGGCACCCTGACGGTGCGCGAGCATGTGGCCGGCAGCCCCGACCCGGTGCGCTTAGGGGGCGTGGGCCATGTGCTGCGCCAGCAACTGCAGCCGCACCTGAAGAGCGAGGTGCGCGCCACGGTGCTGGGCTATGTGCAGCGCGGCGGCGACCCGACGCCGTTTGACCGCGTGCTGGCCACGCGCTTTGGCCACCACGCGGCGCAACTGGTCATAGACGGGCAGCTGGGCCGCATGGTCACGCTGCAGGACGGGCGCATTGGCAGCGTGGAAATCGCGCAGGTCGCCAACACGCAGCGTACCGTGGCCCCAGACCACGAGCTGATCACCGTGGCACGCGACATCGGCGTGTGCTTTGGCGACTGAAGGCCCGCGCGGCAGGAAAAAATGAGGGTGTTTTTAAAGATTCATGTAAAATGAAACTTATAGGTCGTCGCCGCACCCGCGATGCGCCGCTGTTTCATGTTCCGTGATGCAACTACACCAAATTTCTGACAAGACCCAGCCCGCCGCCGTGCTGCCGGGCTGGCCGGTGCTGCGCCTGGGGTTCAGGCCGTTCTATCTGCTGTCGGCGCTGCTGGCCTGTGCATCGGTGCCCGTATGGGCGGCGGTGTTCCTGGGCTACTTCCAGGTGAAGCTGGAGCTGTCACCCCTGCTATGGCACGGACACGAGATGCTGTTTGGCTTTGCCGCCGGAGTGATCGCGGGCTTCCTGCTCACCGCCGTCAAGGCCTGGACTGGGCTGGAGACGGCGCGCGGCCCGCTCTTGGGCACGCTGGCACTGCTGTGGGTGGCGGCGCGCATCGCGGCGCTGGTGGCGCCATACCCGGTGTTCATGGGGCTGGACATGGCCCTGCTGCCGGCCGTGGCCATCGTGCTGCTGCGCGTGCTCATCAAGTCTGGCAACAAGCGCAATATCCCGCTGGCGTCGCTGCTGGTGTTGATGAGTGTGGCCAACCTGGTGTTTCACCTGTCGGTGCTGGGCGCCATTGCCGTGCCTGCCGTGGCGCCGCTGTACGCACAGCTGGCGCTGGTGATCATGGTGGTGTGCGTGATGACCGGGCGCGTGGTGCCCATGTTCACCAAGAACGTCACGCCGGGCCTGGTCATCAACATATCGCGCCGGTTCGAACTCACGCTTCTGGGCGTGACGGCCGCCGCCCTGGCACTGTGGGTGCTGGGCGCGCCGGCGCCGGTGGTCGGCGTGCTGGCCGCCGTGGCCGCCTTGTTCCATGCCGCGCGCTTGTGGCAATGGCACCCGCAGGTGACGGCCAAGCGCCCGATCCTGTGGATCTTGCATGCCTCCTACGCCTGGATGCCCATTGGCTTTGCGCTGCTGGCGCTGGCGCAATGGGGCCTGGTGGCGCTGTCGCTGGCCGTGCATGCCTTTGCCGTGGGCGTCATCGGCGGGCTCATCATCGGCATGATCACGCGCACCGCGCGTGGCCACACCGGCCGGCCTTTGCAGGCCTCGCGCGGCGAGGTGCTGGCCTACGCCCTGGTGCTGCTGGCCGCCGTGGCGCGCGTGCTGGTGCCCGTCTTGCATCCGGCCTGGTATGGCTATGGCGTGGAGGCCGCCGCCTGTCTGTGGGCGCTGGCATTCGCCATCTACCTGGTGATCTACACCCCCTGGCTCACGCAAACCCGCCTGGACGGCAAGGATGGCTGAGCCGTTTGTTGTCCCCTTCGTTTCTCTACTTGAAAGGTTGAACCATGAACTCCACCGTTGCTGAAATCGACGTGCGCACCATCCCTCCCTACGAACGCCATTCCAAGCTGTTTGCCCGTTTCGACGCCCTGCAGCCGGGCGAGGCGTTTGTGATCGTGAACGACCACAACCCCGTGCCGCTGCACATGCAGCTGGAAGGCCGCACACCCGGGCAGGTGGCCTGGAACTACCTGCAGCAGGGCCCGGATCTGTGGCGCGTGCAGATCGGCAAGCAGGCCGCAGCACCCAAGCATGGGATTGAAGGTTCCTGCTGCTCGGGCGGTGCCTGCGGCTGACGCGGTTGCACCAATCCGGCGGATTGTCGCTGGCCAAGATGCAAAAAAGGGAGCGTGCCTGGCACGCTCCCTTTTAATTGGGCGCTTGTCGTTGATCCTCAGTGCCCCAGGTAGGCCTTGCGCACGTCGGGGTTGACGAGCAGGTTGGCGCCCGTGTCCTCCAGCACCAGGCGGCCCGTCTCCAGCACATAGCCACGATCGGCGATCGACAGCGCGCGGTTGGCGTTCTGCTCCACCAGGAACACCGTCACGCCCTGGGCGCGAATGGCCTGGATGATCTCGAAGATCTGGGCAATGATCAGCGGCGCCAGGCCCAGCGTGGGCTCGTCGAGCAGCAGCAGGCGCGGCTTGCTCATCAGGGCGCGGCCTATGGCCAGCATCTGCTGCTCGCCGCCGCTCATGGTGCCGGCGCGCTGGTTGGCGCGATCCTTCAGGCGCGGGAACAGCTTGAAGGCGTATTCCATGCCGTCGGCGATGGCGTCCTTGGACTGGAAGAAGCCGCCCATCTGCAGGTTTTCCACCACTGTCAGCGCCGGGAAGATGCGCCGCCCCTCGGGCGAGATGGCAATGCCCTTGCGCATGATCAGGTGCGAGGGGGCGTTGGTGATGTCCTCGCCCTCGTACAGCACATGGCCGCTGCTGGCGCGCGGGTTGCCGCACAGGGTCATCAAGAGCGAGGTCTTGCCCGCGCCGTTGGAGCCGATGAGGGAGACGATCTCGCCCTGGTTGACATGCAGGCTGACGTTGTTCACGGCGCAGATGGCGCCGTAGTGGGTGCTGATGCCCTTGAGTTCCAGCATGGCTTGCATCATTCTTCTCCCAGGTAGGCCTTGATCACGCGCTCGTCCTTCTGGATGGCGTCCGGCGTGCCCAGGGCGATCGGGCGGCCGTATTCCATCACCAGGATGCGCTCGGAAACGCCCATCACCAGGCTCATGTCGTGCTCGATGAGCAGTACCGCCACGCCATATTCCTGGCGCAGTTTTTCGATCAGGCCCTGCAGGTCTTTCTTTTCCTGGGGGTTCAGGCCGGCGGCGGGCTCGTCCAGCATCAGCACGCGCGGCTGGGTCACCATGCAGCGGGCGATCTCCAGGCGCCTTTGGTGGCCATAGGCCAGGTTGCCGGCCTCGCGGTTCACGAACTCGCGCAGACCCATGTAGTCCAGCCAGAACAAGGCGTTTTGCAACGCCTTTTCCTCGCTTTCGCGGTAGCCGCGGGTCTTGAACAGGCCCGTCAGCAGGTTGGTGGACAGGTGCCGGTGCTGTGCCACGAGCAGGTTTTCCAGCACCGTCATGTGCTTGAACAGGCGCACGTTCTGGAAGGTGCGCACCAGGCCGTTCAGGGCCACGTTGTGGCTGCCCAGGCCGGCAATGTCCTGCCCCTGCAGGCGAATGCTGCCCGTGGTCGGGCGGTAAAAGCCGCTGATGCAGTTGAACACCGTGGTCTTGCCCGCGCCGTTGGGGCCGATGATGGCGAAGATCTCGCGTTCCTTGACGTCGAAGGCGATGCCGTCCACGGCCAACAGGCCGCCAAAGCGCATGCTCAGGCCCTCGACCTGCAAGAAGCTGTTGTTATTGCCGCCGGCCATCACTTCACCTCCACATGGTGGCGTTGCATGGGCAGCAGGCCCTGCGGGCGCCACACCATCATCAGAATCATCACCAGGCCGAAGATCAGCATGCGGTACTCGGCAAACTCACGCGCAAACTCGGGCAGCGCGGTAAGCAGGATGGCCGCCAGGATCACGCCCAGCTGCGAGCCCATGCCGCCCAGCACCACGATGGCCAGGATCAGGGCCGACTCGATGAAGGTGAACGACTCGGGGTTGACTATGCCCTGGCGCGCGGCGAAGAAGGCGCCGCCGAAGCCGGCGAACATGGCACCCAGCGTGAAGGCCGAGAGCTTGATGCGCGTCGGGTTCAGCCCCAGCGAGCGGCAGGCGATCTCGTCCTCGCGCAGCGCCTCCCAGGCGCGGCCTATGGGCATGCGGATCAGGCGGTTGGAGATGCTCAGCGTCACCATGGCCAGCGTCAGCGCCATCAGGTACAGGAAGATCACCATGTGCATGGAGTTGAACTCCAGGCCGAAGAACTGGTGGAAGGTCGTCGCGCCCTCCACCGAGGGGCTGCGTGCCAGCTCCAGGCCGAACACCGAGGGCTTGGGCAGGCCGGAGATGCCGTCCGGCCCGCCGGTGAAGTCCACCAGGTTGACCAGCAGCAGGCGGATGATTTCGCCAAAGCCCAGCGTCACGATGGCCAGGTAGTCGCCGCGCAGCCGCAGCACCGGAAAGCCCAGCGCGAAGCCGAACAGGGCCGAGGCCATGCCCGACAGCGGCAGTGCCTGCCAGAACGACCAGCCGGCCCAGTGGAACAGCAGGGCGTAGGTGTAGGCGCCCACGGCGTAAAAGCCCACGAAGCCCAGATCCAGCAGGCCGGCAAAGCCCACGACCACGTTCAGGCCCAGGCCCAGCATTACATAGATCATGGCCAGGGTGGCGATGTCCACGGCGTTGCGCCCGCCGAAGAAAGGCCAGATCACGGCCAGCAGCAGCGCCGCGGCGATCCACACCCGGCGCTGGCGCGCGGGAATGGCGGGCAGCTTGGGCCAGGGCAGGCGCACGCCGCTGCCGGCCACCAGCGGGCGCAGCATCTGCACGATAAAGACCAGCAGGCAGGCCCAGGCCACGTTGCCCCAGTTCTGCGCGATGACGGTGCGCACGCCTGCGCGTTCCAGGTGCATGCCGAAGATGGGCGTGACCACGATGGCGGTGAGCACCGTGGCCGTGAGCGCATGGCCCAGGTTCTGGCGCCAGCTGGGGCGGGCCGATTTGGCGATGGCGGTACTCATCAGACTTTCTCCACTTCGGGTTTGCCCAGCAGGCCCGTGGGGCGGAACAACAGGATCGTCACCAGCAGGCCAAAGGCCACGATGTCCTTGTATTCCGAGGAAATATAGGCGGCGGCGAAGGTCTCGGCGATGCCCAGCAGCACCCCGCCCAGCATGGCGCCCGGAATCGAGCCAATGCCTCCGAGCACGGCCGCCGTGAAGGCCTTCACGCCGACGATGAAGCCGATGAAGGGGTTGAGCTTGCCCACGGCCAGGGCGATGAGCACGCCGCCGACGGCGGCCAGCACGGCGCCCAGGATGAAGGTGAACGAGATCACGCGGTTCACGTCTATGCCCAGCAGGCCCGCCATGTGCATGTCCTGCGAGCAGGCGCGCGAGGCCCGGCCCATGCGCGAATGCTTGATGTAAAGCGTGAGCGCAATCATCAGCACCACGGTGACGGCGATGATCAGCACGCGGGTGTAGGGCACGAAGATTTCAAAGCCACCTTCGCCGCCAAAGCGCAAAGCGCCTGGCAGCAGCGAGGGCACGGCCATGTCGCGCGCGCCCTGGCCCAGGGCCACCCAGT
>JAFEES010000065.1 GCA_018240995.1 Pseudomonadota bacterium
GCCGGGTGTAGAAGGGAATGCTCCAGCCGTCGTAGCGGAAGGTGGTGGACAGGGCGCACACGCCGTCCACCTGGTCGGGGTGCTGCTCGGCCACGGCCAGCGACAGCAGCGCGCCCATGGACAGCCCGCCCACGATCACCCTGTCCACATGGCCGCGAAAGCGCCGCAGGCCCGATTCCACGCTGGCCAGCCAGTCGCCCCAGCGCGTGTCCACCAGGTCCTGCATGGCGGCGCAATGGCCGGCCAGCTGCACGGCGTAGATGGTGAAGCCGTGGCGGTTCAGGCCCTTGGCCAAGACGCGCATCTCGGCCGGCGTGCCGGTCAGGCCGTGCACCAGCAGCACGCCGGTGCCGGCATGGCGGCCATGGCCGGGCATGACGAATTCATTCGGCGTCAGGCACAGGCTGTCCAGCGACTCGGCCAGGGGCGCGCGCGCGTTCATCACGCGACCTCCAGATCCAGCACGATGCTACCCAGCAGCCGGGTGGCGTGGGCGAAGTCGGTGAACGGCTGGTGGGCGATGCCGTGGCGCTCGCAATGCTCTATCAGCTTGTACTTGGCGAGCACGAAGTCGGCCTCGCCGGAGACGCAAAAATCAGACGTGCTGTCGCCCACGTAGAGCACGCGCGCGCCCGAGCTGCTTTGCTCGGCCGCCAGGCGCTGGCACTTGCAGTTGCCGCTGGCGCGCCCACAGCGCGCGCTGGCCCAGGGCGAGTCCATGCGCCAGGCCCGTTCGCCGGTGCGCACCAGGCGGTTGGCGAACACCGGCAGCCGGCCCAGGCCGTGGCGGCCCAGAATATGGCGGATGACGTAGTCCAGCCCGTCGCTGACCACCTGCACCGGCACGCCGTGGGCGCGCGCGGCGCGCACGAAGCCGGCAAAGCCGGGGTCGATGGCGATGCCGTCCAGGTGCGCGCGCAACTCGTCCTCGCTCATGTCCAAGAGCGCCACCTGGCCCTTCATGCATTCGCGCGAGCCGATCTCGCCGCGCTCCCAGGCGTCTTCCAGCTCCTGCCAGCCAGGCCGACCAAAACGCGTGAGCAGGGTGTCGGTCACGTCCTCCAGGCTGATGGTGCCGTCGAAGTCGCTTTGAATCGTCCAGCCTGTCATGTCTTGCTGTGTCATAAGCCTATTCCTCATGGAAGGTCACCCTCACGTTCTGCCCCACGCGCGCGGCCTGGGGCGGCTGGTCGAAGGCCAGCAGGCATTCCACTACGCGCACCGGGCCGCGCAGCGGGTCGTCCTGCAGCCGCGCCTGGCCGAACACCGGACTGATGCGCAGCACCTTGGCGGCGGGCAGGGCGGGCTGGGCGCCGCCGCCATCGCCGTCGGCCACCACGCTGGCGCGCATGCCCACGCGCACGGCCGGCACAAAGCTTTCGTTGAGCTCGGCGCGCACCACCAAGGGGCGCTTGGGCAGCAGCACCAGGGCCGGCGCCTGCGGGCCCGCCGTGGCGCCAAGCTGGGCCGCCAGGCGCACCACCTCGCCGGCCTCGGGCGCGCGCAGCTCCAGGCGCGCCAGCTGGGCCTGCAGCTGCGCCAGCTTGGCGCGCGCCACGGCCACCTCGGCCTCGGCCACCTGGGCGTCGGACTGGGCGCCCTGCAGCGCCTGGCTGGCATCATCCAGGCCCTGGGCCTCGGCCGCGCCCTCGTGCACCGCGGTCTGCCAGCGCTGCTGCGCCTGGCGCAGCGCAGGCAGGCGCGCCGCGCGGGCCTTGGCGCGGGCCTGGGCCAGCTGCAGCTCGGACTGGGCCACGGCCTGCTCGGCGCGCGGCTCGTCGTCACCCAGGCGCAGCAGCGGCTGGCCCTTGGCGACCTGCTGGCCCTCCTTGACCAGCAGCTGGCGCACCACGCCGGCGCTGGCCGGGGCCAGATCCAGCAGGCCGCCCTCGACCTCGATCTTGCCGCGCGCCACGGCCACCGGGGCGGGCGGCTGGGTGGCGGCGCGGGCCGCGGCGGGATGCGCGTCGCGCTGCGGCGAGCAGCCCGGCAGCGCGCTGGCGCCAAGCAGCAACAGGGCAAGCAGGCGGTGGCTGGTGTGTTTCATTCGGGGGTTACCTGGTTCTGGCGCCAGTCGTTGCGGATCACGCCGTCCTCCATGCCCAGCACGCGGTCGGCATGGCGCACCAGGCGCGGGTCGTGGCTCACGCACAGCACGGTGGTGCCATGGGCGCGCGCCGCGCGGTGCAGGATGTCGATCACGCGCTGGCCGCTTTCGGCGTCCAGCGCGCTGGTGGGTTCGTCGGCGAACAGCAGCTGCGGCTCCTTGGCCATGGCGCGGGCGATGGCCACGCGCTGGCGCTCGCCGCCCGAGAGCTCGGCCGGGCGCATGGCGCTGCGCTGCGTGAGGCCGACCTCGTCCAGCGCGCGCTGCGCGCGGCGCAGGGTTTCGGCGCGCTTGAAGCCCATGTAGCCCAGCGGCAGCTGCACCTGCTCCAGCGCCGTGAGCGCAGGAAACAGGTTGAAGCCCTGGAACACGAAGCCGGTGTGGCGCAGCCGGAAATGCTCCAGCGCGCGCGCGCTCATCCGGCCCAGATCCTCGCCCAGGGCCATGGCCTGGC
This sequence comes from Pseudomonadota bacterium, assembly GCA_018240995.1. GTDB lineage: Bacteria > Pseudomonadota > Gammaproteobacteria > Burkholderiales > Burkholderiaceae_C > Alicycliphilus. Next base: position 2,562 of record JAFEES010000065.1, read on the forward strand.
CCTCGTCCGGGCTTTGCAGGCCCGACAGCAGCGACAAGAGCGTGCTCTTGCCGCAGCCCGAGGGGCCGGAGATCAGGCTCAGCTCGCCCGGGTACAGGGCGATGGACAGGCCCTGCAGCACCTGCACGCGCACATGGCCCGACAGAAAGGACTTGGACAGGCGCACGGCCTGCAGGCTGGGCTGGCCGGGGGCCATGGCGGTATCGGGCAGGCGCGCGTTCATGGCCATGACCTTCAGCGCAGCAGGGCCGCCGGGTCGGCGCGCAGCAGGCTGCGCACCGCGCCCAGGCCGGACAGCAGCGACAGCGCCGCCACCAGCACGGCGCAGGCCGCCACCGCCAGGCCGTTCAGGGCCACGGGCACGCGGTAGGCGGCGGCCACGGCGAGCAGGGCGGCGCTGGCCAGGGCCGCCAGCGCAAAGCCCAGCAGGCCGATCCAGAACGATTGCTCGACCACCACGCGGCTCAGGGCGGCGCGGCTCACGCCCAGGGCATTGAGCGTGGCGTATTCGCGCGCCGAGCCCACGACCACGGTGCGCAGCGACTGGCTGGTGACCACCGAGCCCACCAGGCACACGACGATGGCCATGAACAGCACGCCGGCGCCGGCGCCGGTGTCCAGCATCCAGTAGCGCTGCGAGCGGTGGGCGAATTCGCCGGCCGTCCACACCTCGTACGGGCCGAAGCCGCCGTGGCTGGCCTGCTGCAGGCGCTGGCGCACCGCGTCGGGCGCGACGCCGGGGCGCACGGCGGCGACGAAATAGGTGCTGCCCTGGCGCGCGTCCGCCGCGGCGATCTCGCGCGCCGTCTGCAGCGAGGCCAGCACGTTGGCGCCGCCCAGGCCGCGCAGGCCGTCGGCCACGGCCACCACCTGCACGCGGTGGCCGTTGATCCAGGCCTGCCCGCCCTCTTGCGTGCCCAGGGTAGCCAGGTCGGCACGATCGACGATGACGGCGCCGGGCGCGCTTAGGCGCGCGCGCTGCCAGCCGGCGAGCACGCGCGAGAACATCAGCGCGTCGGCGCCGGTGCTGATGCCCGACAGGTAGATGGACACGCCGCCGCCGCCCGCACTCTCGGCCGCGGTGCGCCAGTCGCCGTCCACCCACTGGTAGGGCTCCAGCGCCGTGATGTCCGGATCCATGCGCAGGCGCATCTCCACGTCGGCGCCTATGGTGCGGCCGAAGTTCACGCTCTGCGTTCCAGGAAAGCCCACCCACAGGTCGGCGCCCGAGGCCGTGACATACAGCGCCGCCGAGCCGAAGATGCCCAGCACCAGCGCCGCCTGCATGGCCAGCAGCACGCCCGAAAAACCCACGGCGAACACGCTGGGCACGAAGCGGCGCCATTCGTAGACCAGGGTCTTGCGCGCCAGGGCGATCACGGTGCGCCTCCGGCCCGGGCCACCGGGTCGTCCACCGGCACCAGCGGCGCGCCGCCCAGGGCCTTGTACAGCGCCACATAGGCCAGGGCCCGTGCCGCGCGCGCGGTGGCGATCTCGCCCTGGGCCTGCAGCAGGGCGCGCTGGCCGGGCAGGGCCGACCATTCGCTGGCCAGGCCCAGGCGCTGGCGCCGCTCAAGCGCCTGGGCCTGGCCCAGCGCCTGCTCGCGCGCGGCGCTGAGCGCCTGTTCGCGCTCGCCCTGGGCGGCCAGCGCGGCCAGCGCGCCCTCGACCTCAGCCAGGCCCTCGAGCACGCTTTGGCGATAGCCCAGGATGGCGCCCTGCAGCGCCTGCTCGCTGGCGTCGGCCTGGGCGCGCCGGCGCCCCCAGTCGAACAGCGGGATGTCGATCTGCGGGCCCAGCAGGGGCATGCGATCCATGCGCGTGCGCGTGTTCTGCGTCAGGTTGTAGGAGTACAGCAGCGAGCCGGCGAGCTGAAAGCGCGGGTACAGGGCCGAGCGCGCCAGGCCCAGGTCGGCCGCGGCCTGCTCCACCTGGGCCTCGGCGCGGCGGATGTCGGGGCGGGTGCGCAGCAGGTCGGCGGGCAGCTCGGCCGGGGCCAGCGCAGCGGGCTCGGGCAGGGCGGCGCCGGCATCGTCCTGCAGCCAGGCAGGGTCGGGCCGGGTGCGGCCCAGCAGCAGGGCCAGGCCATGGGCGGCACGCGCCTGGGTCTCGCGCAGTTGGGCGGCGGCCGCCGCCCGCGCCTGGGCCTGGGCCTGCCACTGCTGCAGCTCGGCCTGCGTGCCCAGGTGCTGATCCAGGCGCACCCGGGCCAGGCGCAGGGCGCGCGCGTCCAGCAGCGCCATGTCGGCCAGCAGCGCATGCTGGCGCTGGGCCAGGCGCAGGTCGAGGTAGCGGTGCACCACGTCGGCCACCAGGGCCACGCGCGCCGCCTGCAGGCGCGCACCGGCATCGAGCAGCTGGGCGCCGGCGGCGCGCTCGCCGGCCTCGGCGGCGCCGAACAGGCCCAGATCCCAGACCATGTCGAGGCTGGCGTGGAAGTAGGAGTCTATGGCCGCGATGTCCTGCAGCGTGCGCGCGCCGGCGCTGAAGATGGGACGGTAGGCGGCGCCGGCCGTGCCCGCCAGCAGGCGCTGCTGGCGCAGGCGGGTGACGGCCTGGGCCACGTCCAGGTTGTGCGCCAGGGCCTCGTCCACCAGGGCGTCCAGGCGCGCGTCGCCCCAGGGCCGCCACCAGGCGCGCATGTCCACGGACGCTGCGCCGGGCGCGGGCGCGGCCTGCGTCCAGTGCTCGGGAACGGTGCCGTCCAGCTTCACCTGCACCGGTGCGGCGCAGCCGGCCAGCCACGCGGCCAGGCACAGGCTGGTGCAGTATTTGACGGAAATGGCGAGCTTCACGAAGGCAGGGGGTGCGCCTGGTGTGCGCAAGGGACTGGGACGAGGGGCGAAAAACCGCAATCTGCAATTGGAACGGCCCAAGGTGGCGCCACGATGCAGGCAATGTGGAGAATGTATGGAGGCTGGGCGCCCGCCATAATTTGCCCCCGACTGCCCCCCCAAGCCCGCACCCCATGCCCAGCCAGCCGCCCAGCACCGCCACCCCCCTCGTGCTCGTTGTCGAGGACGAACCCGGCATCGCCAGCATCCTGTGCGCCTACCTGGAGCGCGACGGCCTGCGCGCGCGCACCGCGGGCGACGGCCGCGAGGCCCTGCGCCTAACGCAGCAGCTGCGCCCAGACCTGGTGCTGCTGGACATCCACCTGCCCGAGGTGGACGGCATAGACGTGCTGCGCGCCATACGCGACGGCGGCCAGACGCCGGTGATCATGGTCACGGCCCTGGCCGACGACGTGGACAAGCTGCTGGCGCTGCGCCTGGGCGCGGACGACTATGTGGTCAAGCCCTTCAACCCGCCCGAGGTGGTGGCGCGCGTGCGCGCCGTGCTGCGGCGCACGCAGGCGCGCGTGGACAGGGCCGGCGCGCCGATACGCGTGGGCGCCATCGAGATCGACGCCCAGGCGCATTGCGCCACCTGCTATGACGGCGCCGGCAACGCCCAGCCGCTGCCGCTGACGCTGACCGAGTTCCGCCTGCTGAGCTGCCTGGCGGCCCAGCCGCGGCGCTGCTTCTCGCGCGGCTACCTGATCGAGCAATGCCTGCCCGAGAGCGACGCGCTGGAGCGCGTCATCGACTCGCACATGTCCAAGCTGCGGCGCAAGCTGCAGCTGGCCGGGCAGGAGGATCTGATCGAGCCCGTGCGCGGCATAGGCTACCGGCTATGGCCCGCACAGTGAACCGGCTGCTCGATCGCATCTGGGTGCGTTTCGGCCTGTGGATCGCGGCCACCACGTTCTGCGCCATCGCCCTGATGGTGGCCACCATGCTGCTGTTCGACACCCTGCAATACCGCGACTTCTACGGCAACCTGCCCCAGGCGGTGCGCGCCGAGCTCGACGAGCTGCGCGCCGGCGAGCAGGACGGCCACCCGCGCATACGCGAGATCTACGGCCAGTACGGCAACGACGACCTGCTGTTCGGCGAGCGCTGGTCGCTGGGCATAGGCCTGGCGCTGTGCCTGCCGTTCGGCCTGGGCGTGGGCTTCTGGGTGTCGCGGCGCATCACGCTGCCGCTGACCTCCATGGCCGAGGTGGCGCAGCGCGTGGGCCAGGGCGACTACAGCGCGCGCGCCGTGGCCGGGCGCACGCACGGCGAGATGATCGAGATGGTTGGCGCCTTCAACCACATGATCGATTCGGTACAGGCGCTGGAGAGCGAGCGCCGCGCCACGGCGGCCTCCATCTCGCACGAGCTGCGCACCCCGCTGACCGTGCTGCAGGCCAGGCTGCGCGCGCTGTGCGACGGCGTGATTGCGGCCGACACCCATGAATTCCAGACCCTGCTGGGCCAGGCGGAACATCTTTCGCGCATGGTGGCGGATCTGCACACCCTGTCCATGGCCGATGCGGGCCAGCTGTCGCTGCAGGTGCAGCGCCTGGACCTGAACGCGCTGGTGTCCGAGGTGCTGCAGCAGCTGCGCCCGCAGCTGCAGGAGGCCGGCATGGCGCTGGAGCTGTGGCTGCCTCTGGAGGAGGGGCTGGCCGACATACGCGCCGACAGCGACCGCATGCGCCAAATCGTCTCCAACCTGGTGGGCAACGCCCTGCGCCATGCCGCCCAGGGCCGCTGGCTGGGGGTGCAGGTGCAGGCCGAGGAGGCGGCCGACGGCCACACCTGGATCGAGCTGTCCATCGAGGACGCCGGCCCGGGACTGCCCGCCGAGGTGCGCGACCAACCCTTCCAGCGCTTCGCCCAGGCGCCGGGCAAGCGCCGGCGCGAGGGCTCGCGCCTGGGCCTGTCCATAGTGCGCGCCCTCACCGAGGCCCAGGGCGGTACGGTGCGCCTGGGCATTTCGGAGCATGGCGGGGCACGCTTCACGCTGCGCTTCGCGCAGGCTTGAGCATCAATGCATAAGGCCATCAAGGAAACGGCCGTCCAGGCCGTGAGCAGAAAAATACCCATGCGTTTCAACTTCATCACCCCGCGCCGTGCGACGCACTGGCAAGCCCTGGCGGTATTCGCCCTGGCGCTGGCGCCGGCCTGCGGCCATGCCGAACAGCCCGAGAATGAGGACTGGAACGCACAGTTCCAGTCCACCTATGTCTGGCAGGACAAACGCCCCTTTCACGCCGCCTACTCCGGCGCCAACAGCCTCAGCCCCGCCAAGGAAAAGAGCTACTCCTTCACCGCCACGGCCATGCTGGGCTGGCGCCCCTGGGCGGGCGGGGAGCTGTACTTCAACCCCGAGGCCGCGCAGGGCGTGCCGCTGTCCAACCTGACCGGCCTGGGCGGCTTCACCAATGGCGAGATCGCGCGCTCCTCCGGCCCGACGCTGAAGTTCTACCGCGCACGCCTGTTTTTGCGCCAAAGCTGGGGCCTGGGCGGCGGGCGCGAGGCCGTCGAATCGGGGCCGAACCAGCTTGCCGGCCTGCAGGACAAGCGCCGCCTGGTGCTCACCGCGGGCAATCTGGCGGTGACCGACCTGTTCGACAACAACGCCTACAGCCACGACCCGCGCACGCAGTTCCTCAACTGGTCGGTGATGACCCAGGGGGCCTACGACTATGCGGCGGATGCGCGCGGCTACTCCTGGGGACTGGCGCTGGAGTGGTATCACGATGACTGGGCGCTGCGCGCCGGGCGCTTCCTGCAGCCCTACCTGCCCAACCAGCAGCCGCTGGATCCGCGCATCCTGCGCCACTATGGCGACCAGATAGAGCTGGAGCATGGCCACAGCCTGGGCGGCCAGCCGGGCCGGCTGCGCCTGCTGGCCTTTCGCAACCACGCCCGCATGTCGCGCTACCAGGACGCGCTGGATCTGGCGGCACGCACCGGTGGCGTGCCCGACATCAACCTGGTGCGCACCGGCGAGCAGACCAAGCGCGGCCTGGGCCTGAACCTGGAGCAGGCCCTGGGCAGTGAGGTCGGCCTGTTCGCCCGCGCCAGCTGGGCCGACGGCCGCACCGAGATCTACGCCTTCACCGAGATCGACCGCTCGCTCTCCGCCGGCCTGCTGGTGCAGGGCGGCAGCTGGGGGCGCGCGCAAGACAGCCTGGGGCTGGCGCTGGCGCGCAACGGCCTGACGCGGGTGCACCGCAGCTACCTGGCCGCCGGCGGCATGGGTTTTTTCATTGGCGACGGGCGCCTGAACTACCGCCCGGAGCAGGTCTACGAGGCCTTCTACAACCTGCAGCTGGCCAAGGCCGCCTGGCTCACGCTGGACTGGCAGCACATACGCAATCCCGCCTATAACGCCGACCGGGGCCCGGTGAACGTGCTTTCGGCACGTTTGCACACGGAATTTTGAGCCCCGGCCCCGCGACAGGAGCACCCGATGCGCCACACCATCTTCAGGGAAGTCTTTGCCGGTTTCGTGCGCACCCGGCGCATGCTGCGCCACTACCGGCGCCTGGCGCTGCTGGAGACGCTGACGCGCACCGGTGTCAGCCGCGAGCCGCCCGAGTCCCTGACCCGGGCCCTGGGCGCCGCGGCGCGCAGCGACGGCGCGGCGCTGCTCAGCCAGCTGGGCAGCAGCGACGCCGGCCTGACCGAGGCCCAGGCCGATACCGTGCGCGCGCGCGTCGGCCCCAACGAGGTGGAGCATGAAAAGCCCCTGCCCTGGTGGCTGCACCTGTGGCACAGCTTTCGCAACCCGTTCAATTTGCTGCTGACGCTGCTGGCCATCATTTCCGTGCTGACACACGACGGCAAGGGAGCGCTGGTCATCAGCAGCATGGTGCTGCTGTCCACGCTGCTGCGCTTTTGGCAGGAGCGCAAGTCCAACCAGGCGGCCGACGCGCTCAAGGCCCTGGTGAGCAACACGGCCACGGTGCTGCGCCCGCCTGGCAACGCCGGCGCCGAGGCGCAGCGCCTGGAGCTGGCCATCAAGCTGCTGGTGCCCGGCGACGTGATCTGGCTGTCGGCCGGGGACATGATTCCCGCCGACTGCCGCGTGCTCACGGCCAAGGACTTGTTCGTCTCGCAGGCGGCCATGACCGGCGAGTCCATGCCGGTGGAAAAGTCGCCCGGCCTGGGCCAGGGCCAGGCCGGCAACGCGCTGGATCTGGAGAACCTGGTCTTCATGGGCACCAACGTGGTCTCGGGCTCGGCCGCGGCGGTGGTGCTCTACACCGGCAACAACAGCTACTTCGGCGCGCTGGCCAGCCGCGTCATCGCCACCGATCGCGCGCCCACGGCGTTCTATGCCGGCGTGAACAAGGTCAGCTGGCTGCTGATCCGCTTCATGTTCGTGATGGCGCCGCTGGTGTTCTTCATCAACGGCTTCACCAAGGGCGACTGGGTGGAGGCGCTGCTGTTCGCCCTGGCCGTGGCCGTGGGCCTGACGCCCGAGATGCTGCCCATGATCGTCACCTCCACGCTGGCCAAGGGCGCGGTGTTCCTGTCGCGCAAGAAGGTCATCGTGAAGCGCCTGGACGCGATCCAGAACTTCGGCGCCATGGACGTGCTGTGTACCGACAAGACCGGCACGCTGACGCAGGACAAGATCTTCCTGGCGCGCCATGTCGATGTCTGGGGTGACGAAGCCGACGAGGTGCTGGAGCTGGCCTACCTGAACAGCTACTACCAGACCGGGCTGAAGAACCTGCTGGACGTGGCCGTGCTGGAGCATGCCGAGGTGTCGCGCGAGATCGAGCCGGCGAAGAACTTTCGCAAGGTCGATGAGATTCCGTTCGACTTCACGCGCCGGCGCATGTCGGTGGTGGTGGCCGAGCATGACGCCAGCCATCTGCTCATCACCAAGGGGGCGGTGGAGGAGGTGCTGGCCGTGTGCACCCAGGTGCGCCACGGCGCGACCACCGAGCCGCTGACGCCCGAACTGCTCACGCGCATGCGCGCCGTGACGGCCGATCTGAACGAGGAAGGCCTGCGCGTGGTGGCCGTGGCCGCCAGGCAGGGGCCGCCCACCCAGCAGGTCTACGGCCTGGCCGACGAGAGCGGCCTGACGCTGATCGGCTACGTGGCCTTCCTCGACCCGCCCAAGGATTCCACGGCCGCGGCGCTGAAGGCCCTGGCCGAGCACCAGGTGGCGGTGAAGGTGCTGACCGGCGACAACGAGCTGGTGGCCGCCAAGATCTGCCGCGAGGTGGGCCTGGCGCAGCAGGGCGTGCTGCTGGGCCGCGACATCGAGGCCATGAGCGAGCAGCAGCTGGGCGAGGCCGTGGAAAGCCACAACCTGTTTGCCAAGCTCACGCCGCTGCACAAGGAGCGCATCGTGCACCGGCTCAAGGCCAACGGCCATGTGGTGGGCTTCATGGGCGACGGCATCAACGACGCGCCGGCGCTGCGCGCGGCCGACATCGGCATCTCGGTGGACAGCGCGGTGGAC
>JAFEES010000066.1 GCA_018240995.1 Pseudomonadota bacterium
TCCAGTGCCCCCCGCCAACGCTCCTGGATTCCCGCCTGCGCGGGAATGACGGCGGTGATGCGGATGTAGCGCCCAGGTTTCATGGGCTGCCGGTGGCGTGCAGCGCCATGGATGGCTGGGGTGCAATTCAGTCTTTCAGTGGATGCGCATGCCCGGCTGGGCGCCGGGGAAGGGCTCCAGCACGTAGATGCCGGGCTGGGCCTTCTCGTCGGCGTGGCTGGCGGCCAGCACCATGCCTTCACTGACGCCGAACTTCATCTTGCGTGGCGCCAGGTTGGCGACCAGCACCGTGAGCTTGCCCTGCAAGTCCTCTGGCTTGTACATGCTGGCGATGCCGGAAAAGACGTTTCGCGTTTTGCCTTCCCCCGCATCCAGCGTCAGCTGCAGCAGCTTGGTCGAGCCTTCCACGGCCTTGCATTCGACGATTTTTGCAATGCGCAAGTCCACCTTGGCGAAGTCGTCGATGCTGATGGTGGGAGCGATTTCCTCACCGCCGGGCGTGATTTTCTCGACGATTGCTTCGGACATTGGCTCGGGCATTTCAAACAGCGCATCGAGCTGCTTTTCATCGACACGCTGCATCAGGTGTTGATACTGGCCGATCTGGTGGCCGGCGCCCAGGGGCTGATCCACATCGGCAAACTGCTCGGGCGGCACGATGAGGAAGGCGGCCACGTCGGCGGCCAGCCGGGGCAGCATGGGTTTCAAGTAAATCGTCAGGATGCGGAAGGCCTCGATGCAGGTGCTGCACACGTCGTGCAGGCGCTCTTGCATGCCGTCCTTCTTGGCCAGCTCCCAGGGTTTGTTGGCGTCGACATATTCGTTCACGCGGTCGCACAGTTGCATGGCCTCGCGCGCGGCGCGTGCGGTGTCGCGCGCCTCGTAGGCGGCGACGATGGCGTCTTTTTGTGCGCGCAAGCCGGCCAGCAGCGCCTGGCCGTCGGCGCTGATGACACCCAGCTTGCCATCGAAACGCTTGGCGATGAAGCCGGCGGCGCGGCTGGCAATGTTGACGTACTTGCCGATCAGGTCGGCATTCACGCGCAGCATGAAGTCGCCGGCGTTGAAGTCTATGTCTTCGTTCTTGCCATTGAGCTTGGCGCCCAGGTAGTAGCGCAGCCACTCGGGGTTCATGCCCAGCGCCAGGTATTTGAGCGGGTCTAGCCCCGTGCCGCGGCTCTTGCTCATCTTCTCGCCGTTGTTCACGGTCATGAAGCCGTGCACGCAGATCTTGGTCGGCGTCTTGCGGCCGCTGAATTTCAGCGTTGCCGGCCAGAACAGCGTGTGGAAGGTGATGATGTCCTTGCCGATGAAGTGGTACTGCTCCAGCTGCGGGTCGGCCATGTAGGCCTCGTAGTCCTCGCCGCGTTGGTCCAGCAGGTTCTTCAGCGACGCCAGGTAGCCAATCGGCGCGTCCAGCCAGACGTAGAAGTATTTGCCCGGGGCGTCAGGGATGGCGATGCCGAAGTAGGGCGCGTCGCGCGAGATGTCCCAGTCATCCAGACCGCTGCTGGTGGAGCCGTCGGGGTTGGTGCGCGTGCCGAACCATTCCTTGACCTTGGCCGCGACTTCGGGCTGCACATGCTGGCCGTTTTGCGTCCATTCCTGCAAAAACTCCACGCAACGTGGGTCGGACAGCTTGAAGAAGAAATGCTCCGAGGTTTTCAGCACCGGCTTGGCGCCCGACAGCGCCGAATACGGGTTGATGAGGTCGGTGGGCGCATACACGGCGCTGCAGACCTCGCAGTTGTCGCCGTACTGGTCCTTGGCGTGGCAGCGCGGGCATTCGCCCTTGATGAAGCGATCGGGCAGGAACATGTTCTTCTCGGGGTCGAAGAACTGTTCGATGGTGCGCGTTTCGATCAGGCCGTTGGCTTTGAGGTCCAGGTAGATCTGCTGCGCCAGCGCGTGGTTCTCGGGCGCGTCGGTGCTGTGCCAGTTGTCGAAGGCGATGTGAAAGCCGTCCAGGTACTGCTTGCGCCCGCTAGCGATGTCGGCCACGAACTGCTGCGGCGTTTTGCCGGCCTTTTCGGCGGCGATCATGATGGGCGCGCCGTGCGCGTCGTCGGCGCCGACGAAGTTGACCTCGGCGCCCTGCATGCGCTGCGCCCGCACCCAGGTGTCGGCCTGGATGTATTCCATGATGTGGCCGATGTGGAAGTTGCCGTTGGCATACGGCAGGGCGGTGGTGACGAAGAGCTTGCGTGGGGACATGGCGGTGACTGGTACGGGCCGAAAGCGGGGCCGCAGGCTGCGGCAAACCGGCAATTTTAGGCTGCAGCCCAGCGCACTTGGTTGCGCCCGCCGGCCTTGGCCTGGTACAGCGCGGCGTCGGCCTGCCGGAAGAAGGCCGGATCGACCTCTTTGCCGGCGGGTATGGCGCTGGTGCCGCCCAGGCTGATGGTGACGCAGGGGCTGACCGTGGACGCGGGGTGCGGCAGCTTGCGCGCCTGCAGGCGCTGCAACAGTTCGTGGGCCAGCTGCTGGGCGGCCTGGGCGTCGGTTTCGGGCAGCAGCAGCACGAATTCCTCGCCGCCATAGCGCGCTGCCAGGTCGCCGGGGCGGCGCGCGCCGTGGTACATGACGGCCGCCACCTCCTGCAGCACACGGTCGCCCGCGGCGTGGCCCAGGGTGTCGTTGTATTCCTTGAAGTGATCCACGTCGGCAATGATCAGCGACAGCGGCTGACCGGAGCGCCGGCAGCGGCTCCATTCCTGCGCCAGGGCCTCGTCGAAGCGGCGCCGGTTGGGTATGCCGGTCAGGCCGTCGAGCGCGGCGATCCGCTCCAGCAGGCGCCGCTGGTGCACGATGTGCAGGTGGTTGCGCACGCGCACGCGGGCAATCGAGGGGTGGAACGGCTTGGAGATGTAGTCCACGGCTCCCAGGTCCAGGCCGCGCTCCTCGTCGGCCGCGGCGTCCAGGGCGGTGATGAAGATCACCGGGATGTGGCGCGTGGCATCGTCGCGCTTGAGCTCGCGGATCACGGCCATGCCGTCCATCTCGGGCATGAGCACGTCCAGCAAGACGAGGTCGGGCTCGTGCGTGCGTGCGCGCTCCAGCGCCTGCACGCCGTTCTTGGCCTGGATGATCCGGTATTCGCCATTGAACAGCTCGGTCAGCAGCAGGCGGCTTTGCTTGTCGTCATCGACCACGAGCAGGGTGAAGTTGCCATCGTGCGGGGTCATGCTGGGCTTTGCTCCAGGTTGGCGCACAGCAAGCGCAGTTGCTGCAATGCGTCTTCATACTCTATGTCTTCCACCAGCTCCGTCAGCCTCGGCAGGGCCCGGGCCAGCCAGGGGTGGGCGCTGGCGTGATCCTGCAGCTGCTGCAGCACGCGCAGCGCGGCGGCGTCATCGTTTTGCAGCAGGGCCTGCAGCCGGGCCAGCAGCGCTTGCAGGTCGGCACTTGCCGTCGCCGCGCCGCGCGCATGCGGCGCAGGTGCCGGGGCGACCAGCGGCGCGAGCAGGGCGCAGATGCGTGACAGTTCCTGGCCCGTGCTGGCCAAGAGATCCGCGGCTGCCGGCTGTTGCCGCGCAAAGCCATCTTCCAGCTGCCTGGCCTGCTGCGCCAGCGCCGTCGCGCCAATGGTGGCGCTGGCGGATTTGAGCGAGTGCGCCAGGCGCCGCGCCAGGGGCCAGTCATGCGCCGCCTGGGCGCTGTGCAGCGCCTGGCCGCTGGCGCCAAATTCATGCAGGAAGTTGCCGAGGATGCGCCGGTACAAATCGGGCCGCCCCAGCGCCTGGGCCAGCCCGCGCGCCGTGTCCACGCCTGCCAGCGCCGGGAGCTGGTCGCCGGGTGTGCCGCTTGCGGCGGCCGGCGCCGCTGCGGCGGCAATGCCGGCCTGGTGCGGTGCCATCCAGCGCAGCAGCGCGGCGTACAGCGCATCGGGGGCGATGGGTTTTGTCAGGTGATCCTGCATGCCGGCCTGCAGGCTGCGCTCGCGGTCGCCCTCCATGGCGTGGGCGGTCATGGCGACGATGGGCAGGCCCTGCAGGCGCGCGTGCTTGCGGATCGCGCGCGTGGCGCTCAGGCCGTCCATTTCCGGCATTTGTATGTCCATGAGCACCAGGTCGTAGGGTTGGGCGAGCACCTTGTCCAGCGCCTCGCGGCCATTGACGGCCACGTCCGCCTGCACGCCGGCTTCGGCCAGGAAGGCCAGGGCCACGGTGCGGTTCAGTTCCACGTCGTCCACCAGCAGCACGCGCCGGCCCTGCAGCAGGCTGGCGCAGGCGGGGGTGGCGGTGCCGCCCGGGTCGGCCGTGTCGTCCGGTGCGGTGGTGGCCGGCGCCAGGGGCAGGGTGAACGAAAAATGGCTGCCCACGCCCTCGCGGCTTTGCGCCGTGATGGAGCCGCCCATCAGCTCCACCAGCTGGCGGCAGATGGCCAGGCCCAGGCCGCTGCCGCCAAAGCGGCGCGTGATGGATTCGTCCACCTGGGTGAAGGGCGTGAACAGCTGCGCCAGGCGTTCCTGCGGAATGCCCATGCCGGTGTCGTGCACGGAAAAGGCCAGCACCACCTGGTCACCGCGCCGCTGGCGCAGCTCGGTATGCACCACGACCTCGCCGGCCTGGGTGAACTTGACGGCGTTGTTGCCCAGGTTCACCAGCACCTGGGACAGGCGCAGCGGGTCGCCGCGCAGCCGCTGCGGCACGCCGGTTTCGGTGTGGAACAGCAGCCTCAGCCCCTTTTGCTGCGCGCGCAGCGCCAGCTGGCCGGACACGCCGCGCAGCACCTGCTCAAGGTCGAAATCGATGTGCTCGATCTGCAGCTTGCCGGCCTCGATGCGCGAGTAGTCCAGGATGTCGTTGATGAGCCCCAGCAGCATGTCCGAGGCGCCCTGCATCTTTTCCTGGTAGTCGCGCTGGTGTGCCGTCAGGTCGGTCTTGAGCAGCAGCTGGCCCAGGCCGACGATGGCGTTCATGGGCGTGCGGATCTCGTGGCTCATGCGTGCCAGGAAGTCGGACTTGGCGCGGCTGGCCTGCTGCGCCTGTTCGGTGGCGCTGAGCAGGGCGCGCGTGCGCTCGTTCACCAGTTGCTCCAGGTTCTGGCGGTATTGCGCCAGCTCCTGGTCGCGCGCCTGCAGCTTGTCGATCATCTGGTTCAGGCTGCGGCCAAGCTGTGCCAGCTCGTCCTCGCCGCGGGCCGTGATGCGGTCGGCCAGGCCGGGGTGGTCGGCCGCGCGCGCCATGAGCTGGTTCAGGTTCTGCAGCGGCACGGCCAGGCGCCGCGCCGCGCGGCCCGAGAGCCACAGGAACACCAGCAGCAGCGCCGTGAGCGCGCCGCCGGTCTCCAGCGCCGTGCGCCACAGCACCTGCTGCATGTCGCTTGCCGTGGCCACGAGTTCGATATGGGCCCTGCCGCTGCTGCCCGGAATTGGTGCCCAGGTGACGATCTGGTTGTCACCGAAATGCACGTCGCGGCCGTCCTCGTCGTCCTGCGGCATGGCAGGCGTGGCGGCCACGGCCACGCCGGGGCGCGCAAACTCGGCAAAGGGCTGCCTGCGGCCGGCCACCAGCAGGCGCGCGCGCAGCACCGAGGGGTTTGATTGCACGGCCTGCATCAGGCGCGCGGCCTCCTGGCGGTCTTGAAAGTCGATGGCTGCCTGGCTGTTGGTGGCTATCAGGCGCGCCTGGGCGCGCAGGCCGGCGCTCCATTCGCTGCGGATCAGGCGCTGCTGCTGCAGCAGCATCAGCACGAACACCAGGCACACGGCCAGCACGATGGCGAAGGTGAACCACCAGGCCAGCTTGCCCCGTATCGTGCGCGGGCGCAGGCGCTCCCTCAATGCGTTCATGGCTCCACGATCCTCGCCAGGCGCAGCAGCTGCGCGTTGAACTGGATGTTATGCGCCTGCGCCGCCTTGCGGTTGATGAGGATGCTCAGCGAATCGCCGCCGTCGGGGTTGAGGGCCAGCTCCACCATGCCGCCGGCGCGGGCAAAGCCGTCGATGTCCGACACCGTCACCACCGGCGCCTCGCCGAGCTTTTGCAGCGTGGCCTTGAGGTGCTCGGCCTCGCTGCGCGCGATGAAGGCGAAGTCGCAGTCCAGCGCCTGAGCCGCGCCCTCGGGCTGGCGCAGCTGCACGCTGCGCCCGTCTATGGGCGTCTGCGCCAGCTTTGCCAGCGCCGCGCCAAAGGGGTTTCTGCCCAGCACGCACAGGCTGATGCGGGTGCCGCCCTCAAGGCGCGGCAGGTACACGAAGCGCGGCAGCTTGAACAGCAGCGCGGACTTGACGGCGTATTCAGGCACCGGCGCCGTCTGCGCGCGCGCGCCACTGGCGAGCAGGGCCAGCAGCACTGCCATGCACAGTCTGGATGCAATTTTTTGATAGCTGTTGACGCTTGATGGATAAGTGCTTGTGGCGGTTTTTAACCAAAAACTGACTATGCCTACGGCGGGCCGAAAGGTGGGCGAGCCTGGCTGAAATCGGTATGCCAGCACGGTCAGTACCGGTAGTCCAGCGTCACCATCCAGGTGCGCGGCTGCTGCGGCATGTCCCAGAAGGTGCGGTAGCTCGAACCCGCCGCGGCGTAGTAGCGCCTGTCCAGTAGGTTGTACACGTCCAGCCACAGCGTGGCGCGGCCGTCCAGCAGCCGGTGCCAGCCCAGGTGCAGATCCACCAGCGTGTAGCCGGGGGTGCTGCAGCGGCTCGGCGGCGCCAGCGTGCCCTGGCAGGCGCCCTTGGGCAGCAGCGGGTCGGCCGGGCCCTTCGTTCGCCCGTTGGTCACGTCGCCAGTCCAATAGATTCGGGGCGTGATGCTGAACCGGTCGCGCCAGCGCAGCGTGGTGCCCAGCTTGAGTTGGTGGCTGGCCACGTAGGGAATGGCCCAGTCCACGCCGTCGCCCTCGGCGATGCGGCCACGTATCCAGCTGGCGCTGCCCCACAGGTCGCCGGCCCAGTCGCCGCCCAGGCGAAAGCGCCACTGCGCCGACAAGTCCAGCCCCTGGTGCTGCTGCTGCCCGGCATTGCCCTTGGTCTCGGGGCTGACCAGCACGGCGCCGGGGATGGCCCCCACGTTGCCCGAGGGCTGCGTGACCACCAGGTTGCTGATGCGGCTGCGGTAGAGGTGCGTGACCAGGTTCAGGCTGGGCGTGGGGCGCCAGTCCCAGGCGGCGCTGACGGTGCGCGCCTTTTCCGGCTTCAGGTGGTAATTGGGCACCCGGAAGTTGGTGCCTATGTAGTTGCCGTTGGCGTCCTGCGCGCCGCTGAAGGTGCCCATGGCGCTCAGGCTTTCCTCGGGCGATGGGGCGCGGAACGCCTCGCCATACAGCAGTTTGAACACATGCCGCTCCTGCGGTTTGTAGACGGCGCCCAGCCGTGGGTTGATGCTGCTGCCGTAGCGGCTGTGGCGATCCAGGCGCAAGCCGGCGCTGGTGCTCAAGGCGTCGCTCCACTGCGACTGCAGCTGCGCATAGGCCGAGACGTTATGGAACCCATCGTCGTGGATCTGCGCCGGCAGCTGGGTGTTGGGGTAGAGCTGGCCCTGGGCATGGGCCGACAAGCCAGGGTCATAGGGCGCGGCAAGGGACGCGGCGAGCACCGCAAAGTACTTTTGCCAGCCCAGGCCGGCCTGCAGCTGCTGGCTGGCGTTGATGCGCCAGTTCAGGGTTTGCTCAATGCCCGTGCGCTCGCCCAGCTCGTAGGAAAAGCTGTCCCTGTAGCCGGTGAAGGTGTTGTTGTAGCGCGCCTTGGGGTCGAGCGCCATGCGCGAATGATCCAGCTGCAGCTGTGCCTGCATATCGGGTGCCGGGCGCCAGTGCCAGCGGCCGTAGACGGTGTCGGAGGTGGGCTGCCACTCGGAGCTGGTTTGGTAGCGCGCCATGGCCGGCGGGTCGCCGGTGCTGGTCAGGCTGGCGAAGCTGTGGCGCAAGAAGCCCGCGGTGAACTGGTCGGCCCAATCGACGCGCGCATACAGGCTGTGGCCGGCGGTGTTGCCCACGTACGGCTCGCGCTGGCCGGCGGGGATCACGGTCTGCCCCTGGCTGATGGCCGGCACCTTGCCAAACTCGCGCGGGTAGTACCGATCCAGCGGCGCGCGGTCGGCACGCTGCCAATGGCCCCCCAGCGACAGCTGCAGGCCTTGCTCGGTATTCAGGCCGGTCATGAACGCACCTTCTTCGCCGCCGAAACGCCCCGCTCCCAGCGAGGCCCATGAGCCCTGCGGGCCGCGGCCGGCCTCGGTGATGATGTTGATCACGCCGGCCACGGCGTCGGCGCCATACAGGGCGGCGGCGGGGCCGTACAACACCTCCACCTGTTTGGCCATGTACAGCGCCAGGCTGTCGGCCACGGCAAAATTGCCGCCCGCCGGCGGGCCGATGCGCACCCCGTCCAGCAGGATCAGGAGCTTGTTGGGCCCCACATAGCCCTGCAGCGCGAACTGGTTGAACTGCGAGGACTTGGTGCCGCCCTGCCAGTTGACGCCGGGCAGGTCCTGCATCAGGTCGGCCAGGTTCTTGTAGCGCCGTTCGCGGATTTGCGCGCGCGTGATGACCATGATCTGCGCCGGCGTCTGGTCGCGGGTCTCCTCCTGGCGCGAGGCCGTGACCACGGGCGTGGCGATCAGGTCTTGCAGCGACAGATCCATCAGGCGCTCGGCGTCCGACTCCAGCGTGCCCTGCGCCCACGAGGGCTGGCCGACCAGGCCGGCAAGCGCCAGCGCGGCCGCAAGGCAGTTCTTTTTATGCATATTTATCAATGACTTGGCGATATTCTTGGCGACCTGTGATGGTAGCAGCCGGTCGCATCCGCCCTGTGGCGCAGGCCCAACAATCGGGGTCGGTTCAGGCGTAACAGGCCAGGCGCAGCGCGTTGCCCGTGTCCCGCCAGCCGAAGAAGGCGCAGAGCTCCGCGCGCCGCGCCTGCGCGTCGCTGCGCCCCAGGGCCATGAGGCGGCGCGTGTAGCCGCGCTCGAACATCAGGTAGCTGGCCAGCGCGCCGTCGCCGGGCCGGTTGGCCTGCACGCCCAGGGTGGACAGCAGCACGCGCATGCTGCGCGGCAGCTCGCCCACATGGCGCGCGGCCTCATCGTCCAGGCTGCGCGAGGGTGCGAACACCAGTAGCTCCAACGGGTGCATGGGGCTGCGGTCGCGCTGCTCGGGCGTCATCAGCGACAGCGCGCGGTTGATGTGCTGGATATGGTTGATGTCCACCGCCAGCGCGTCCAGGAAGATGTTGGACAAGGCATGGCCGGCCACCGTGGCCAGCGAAGGGTAGGGCTGCTGCGTGCCGGGGGGCAGGGCGGCCGTGGCTTCGTGGGCGCCGCTGGTGCCCACCACCAGCAGGCGGCGCGCGCCCAGGTGGATGGCCGGCGCCAGCGGGGAGGTCTCGCGCATGGAGCCGTCGCCAAAGAATTCGATATGCCCGTCGATCGGCAGCGGCGTGGCCGGAAACACCAGCGGAATCGCCGACGAGGCCAGCAGGTGCGCCTGCGTGATGGGCCCGCGCGCGGACTTGCGCAGCGAATGCACCCAGGGTGCCTGGGCGTCGCCGGCGTCGAAGAAGGCCACATGCAGGCCCGAGTTGTAGCTGGACGCGGTGACGGCCAGCGCACGCAGGTGGCCGGCGCGTATCAGGTGCGGCACGCGCTGCAGGGGCACCAGCTTTTCCAGCAGCTGGGCCAGCGGTGCGTTGTCGAGCAGCGAATGCGGGTGCACGCGGCGCCAGCGCGCCAGCGCCCAGCCCAGCGACAGCAGCGTGAGCCAGTGTGCGCCGCGCTGCATGACGCGCAGCGAGTCCGCGTGATACACCTGCTGCACATGGAAATGCGCCCACACACGCGCGATGCGGCGCACGGCGTGGTCGAAATGATCGGCCCCGCAGGCCAGCGCCGCGGCGTTGATGGCGCCGGCCGAGGTGCCGGTGAGTATGGCAAACGGCGCCGGCCCCTGCGCCTGGCCGCAGGCGGCACGCAGCGCGGCAATGGCCTGCAGCACGCCCACCTGGTAGGCCGCACGCGCGCCGCCGCCGGTGAGCACCAGGGCCGTGTCGGTGTCGGCCGGGCGGGCGTGGGGCATGGCGGTGCCTCTATGTCTTGGGCGGCGGGGCCTTGAGCAGCAGCGTGGCCAGGGCGTCGCCCTCCAGCACCGCCAGGCCGTTGTCCCGCGCGAAGGCGCGCGCCTGCTCGCTCACCGCGCCCTGCAGCGCCACATACACGCCGGCGTGCGCGCCGCAGCGCTGCACCTCGGCCTGCAGCTCGCGCAGCGGCTCCACGCCATGCGTGGCCGCCTTGTAGCGGCGCGCGGCCACCAGCAGGGTCTGCTCGCCCTTGGTGATGCGCAGGTCGCTGTGCGCGCTGCCGGTGCGCTGCACCTCATGGCCTTCGGCGCGCCAGGCACCCTCCAGCCGCTCGCAAAACTCGCGCCAGGGCATGGCCGAGGCCTGCTGTAGGGCGGCCTGCAGGCGCGCGGCGCTGGGCGCCCGCCATTGGCGCCAGCCGGCGATGCAGCCAATCACGGCCACCGGCAGCGCGCCCACGGCGGCAAACGGCGCCAGATGCGCCGGCAGCAGCGCGCCGCACAGCAGCACGATGACGCCGGCAATGCCAAAGCTGACCCACCAGGGCGAGCGCAGCAAGATTGCAAAGCCCGAGTTCGGGGCCATCTTGAATTTCACGGAGGTGTCCTTCGGGGGGGCTGGAGGTTGGTTGCCGCGAGGGTAACTGAGGTTCCGCAGGGCGTGCGGCCGAGGCTATCTGTTTTGAAAAATTAATTGGGGTCAGATTCCAATTAATTTTGGTTACTTGGCTGGCTGGCTGGCTGGTTCGTTGTAGGTAGCTCTTCTTTTTGATGTGGCTGGCCGGGATATGCGCCCGGCGGCGCAC
>JAFEES010000067.1 GCA_018240995.1 Pseudomonadota bacterium
AAAAGAAGGTGGTGCAGCTGCAGCCGCAGGTGCTGGACTACAAGCTCAACCTGGCCAAGATCTACCTCAAGGCCGGGCGCAAGAACGATGCCAAGCCGCTGCTCGACGAGCTCTCCGCGGCTGGGGACAAGTTTGCCAGGCAGACCGAGGTGCAGGAGTTGAAGAAAACGCTGTGAGGCGCCCACTCCAGTCGAGAACAACCGGGCAAGGACACGCGATGCACCTGAACCACAAAGTGCTGCCTTGGGCATTTGCATTCCTGCTGCAGTGGCTGTGGGCCGCAGCCGCCCTGGCACAGCTGCCCGATACCGTCGATCGCGTGAAACCGTCGGTGGTGCTGGTGGGCACCTACAGCGCCACCGACAACCCGCGCTTTCGTTACGTGGGCACGGGTTTCGTGGTGGGCGACGGCCTGCGCGTGGTGACCAACGCCCATGTCGCCAAGCCGGGCGGCAACCCGGCCGCCGAGTCGCCGGCCCTGGTGGTGCAGGTGCGCGCGGGCGCCAATGCCTGGGCGATGCGCCAGGCCAGGGTGCTGGAAAACAACCAGGAGCAGGATCTGGCCTTGCTGCAGATCGATGGGCCCGCGGTGGCGGCGCTTGCCATCGGCGCCTCGGATCAGGTGCGCGAGGGCGAGGAGTTTGCCTTCATGGGCTTTCCCGTCGGCGGGCTGCTGGGCTTTTCCTCCGTCACCCATAGAGGCATCGTGTCCTCCATCACCACCATGGCCCTGCCCAGCCCGACGAGCCAGCAGCTGAGCGAACGCGCCATCCGCAGCATGCGCGCCGGGCCGCAGCAGGTGTTCCAGCTGGACGCCACGGCCTACCCCGGCAACAGCGGCGGCCCGCTGTTCGACACCCGCAGCGGCGCGGTGTTCGGCGTCATCAGCATGGTGCTGGTCAAGGGCACGCGCGAATCGGCGCTCAGCCACCCTTCGGGCATTACCTACGCGATACCAAGTCGCTATGTGGCGGAGATGCTGGCGCGGCATCCTTGAGCATCAAAGCGCCCGGCGCAGCGTCAGGTTGATGCGGCAGGCGCCCGTGGCCGGGTGTTCGCCCGGCGCCACGGGCAGCACGCCGTGGAAGCGCAGGCGATCCACGCCGCCCCAGACCAGCACGTCGCCATGTTGCAGCGGCACGCGCTGGGCGCGCTCGGCGCGCGTGGCGCCGCCCCATAAAAAGACGGCCGGCAGGCCCAGCGAGACGGAGACTATGGGCGCGGCGAGGTCTTGCTCGTCCCGATCTTGGTGCAGCGACATGCGCGCGCCCGGGGCGTAGCGGTTGATCAGGCAGGCGTCGGGCGCGAAAGCGGCAAAGCCCGCCCGCAGCGCCGCGGCGCTTGCCAGGGCGGCGAAGGCGGGCGGCATGGCAGGCCAGGGCAGTTGTGTGAGCGGGTCTTGCGCCACGTAGCGGTAGCCGCGCCGGTCGGTGATCCATGACAGCGGCCCGCAGCCCGTGGTGGCCACCGACATGGGCTTGCCGCCCGGCGTGAGCATGTGGCGCCATGGTGCCTGGTGAGCCACTTGCCGCACCGCCTGGATCAGCTCGGCCGCCTGGGCCAGCGCAAACCCGCGCAGCAGCAGGGCCTGCGCGCCCAAGGGGAGTACGCTGGGTGTTGCGGGATCGTCCGCAAACAGATCGCTGGCGGCTTGCTGCATGCGCTGATTTTGATTCAGAATGGCCTGTAACGCATATCTGACAAGCGTAAATAGCTATTGTTTTAAGAGTACTTGAGAACGGAGGCAAGCCATGAACATCGCCCATCTGCTGCAACGCAGCGCCCTGGTGCATGGCGACCGTCCGGCCGTGCTGGTCGGCGCACGGCCGCTGCATGACTACCGCCAGCTGGCCGCGCGCGTGGCCGCGCTGGCCGGGCATTTGCGCCTGCGCTGCGGCGTGCAGCCCGGCGAGCGCGTGCTCATCTACTCGGCCAACTGCCCCGAGTACCTGGAGGCGCTGCACGCCATCCACTGGGCCGGCGCCGTGTCGGTGCCCGTCAACTACAAGCTGCACGCGCGCGAGCTGGCCTATGTGCTGGGCGACAGCGGCGCGCGCGTGGTCTGCGTGTCGGCCGAGCTGCGCGATGCCGCATTCGCCGCCGGCGCCGACCCCGCGGCCCTGCAGCTGCTGGGCGGCCCCGGCTGGAGCCAGGCGGCGCGGGGTGTGCCGCTGGCGCTGCAGGAGCGCGCACCGCAGGATCTGGCCTCGCTGTTCTACACCTCGGGCACCACCGGCCGGCCCAAGGGCGTGATGCAGACCCAGCGCAACCTGCTGGCCATGACCATGGCCTATTTCACCGACGTGGACGAGGTGCACCCGGATGACGCCATGGTCTACGCCGCGCCCATGTCGCATGGCGCCGGGCTGTACAACTACGCCCATATGCTGCGCGGCGCGCGCCATGTGGTGCCGGAATCCGGTGGCTTCGATGCGGCCGAGCTGGTGCAGTTGGCCGCCGGCGTGGGCCGCCTGTCGCTGTTTGCCGCGCCCACCATGGTGCACCGGCTGGTGGAACATATCCGAAGCACGGGCGCGGACGCCAGCGGCTTCAAGACCATCGTCTACGGCGGCGGCCCCATGTACGTGGACGACCTGCGCCGCGCGCTGGACACCATGGGCCAGAAGTTCGTGCAGATCTACGGCCAGGGCGAGAGCCCCATGACCATCACCGCGCTGGCACGCGAGCATCTGATGGACACCCGGCACCCGCGCTGGGAGCAACGCATCGCCTCGGTGGGCGTGGCACATGCCTGCGTGGAAGTGCGCGTGGCCGATGCCCACGATGAACCCGTGCCCCCGGGCGAGCTGGGCGAGGTACTGGTGCGCGGCGACACGGTCATGGCCGGCTACTGGAACAACCCCGAGGCGACGGCCCAAACCCTGCGCGGCGGCTGGCTGCACACCGGCGACGTCGGGCAACTGGATGTCGACGGCTTTCTCACCCTGCGCGACCGCAGCAAGGACGTGATCATCTCCGGCGGCTCCAACATCTACCCGCGCGAGGTGGAGGAGGTGCTGCTCTTGCACCCGCGCGTGAGCGAGGTGGCTGTGGTCGGCAAGGCGGACGCCGAATGGGGCGAGGTGGTGATCGCCTTCGTGGTGGCCGACGGCGAGCCCGTGCCTGATGCCGAGCTCGATGCCCTGTGCCTGGAACATATCGCCCGCTTCAAGCGCCCCAAGCAGTACCGCTGGGTGCCGGCCCTGCCCAAGAACAGCTACGGCAAGGTGCTCAAGACCGAGCTGCGCGCCCGGCTGTAACCATGGCGCTGGCGCGTGCAAAGCATGCCGCACTGGCGTGCTGGTGGCCCGTGCAGGAACATGGGCCCCCTGCGCCGCATCCCATGGTGCATCACCGTCAATGAGAGGACACCACATGGCTACCTATACCGTCAAGCTTCTCGCCAAACAGCCCGTGGCCCAGGGCACCATGGCCTTCCACCTGGAAAGGCCGGCGGGCTTCGAGTTCCGCGCCGGCCAGGCGTTCGAGGTCATCCTGCCCGGCGGCCCCGAGGGCGAGGACGGCAGCCACGCCTTCTCCATCGTCACCGCGCCGCACGAGGCCGAGCTGATGTTCGCCACGCGCATGCGCGACAGCAAGTTCAAGCGCGCCCTGGGTGCGCTGCCGCTGGGGGCCGAGCTCAACATCGACGGGCCGTTTGGCTCGCTGATCCTGCACAAGAACACCTCACGCGCAGCGGTATTGATAGCGGGCGGCATCGGCATCACGCCCTTCATGAGCATGCTGCGCAGCGCCGCCGAGCAGCAGTCGCAGCACAAGCTGGTGCTGCTGTACTCCAACCGCCGCCCCGAGGACACGGCCTTCCTGGCCGAGCTGCAGGCGCTGGTCAAGCGCAACCCCAGGTTCCACCTGATGGCCACCATGACCGACATGGGCCATTCGCAGCAGCCCTGGGAGGGCAGCACGGGCATCATCGACAGCGCCTTCGTGCAGCACGCCATCGCCGGGCTGGACGCGCCCATCTTCTACGTGTCCGGCCCGCCGGCCCTGGTCGAGGCCATGCGCAACACCCTGGTGCAGGCCGGCGTGGACGAGGACGACGTGCGCAGCGAGGAGTTCTTCGGCTATTGATGGCGCAGATGTTGTTCAGGCATTCCACGCCGAGACCACGAAGCGCAGCCGCCCGGTGATGGTGGGCGCTTTGGCTGTGCCGAAGGCGATGGACATCACCTGCTTGCCGGTCTTCAGCGTCTTGTACGACAGCGGCGTGGTGGCCCGGCCCACGCTGTCGCTTTGCCAGCCGAAGCTGGCCGTCCAGTCCTGGCCCGGCTGCTGGGGCGGCACCATCTCCACGATCACCGTGTCGTGGAACAGGTAGCCGCCCTCGTAATGCCCGTCGGCCCAGAACTTGCGCTCCACCTCGTAGTCGGGTACGCGCACGCCCAGCGTCAGGCCATAGGCCAGCGAGGGCCGCACCGGGTTCACGCGCGCGCGGTTGGCCAGGAACACCGTGGACAGGTAGATGCTGCGCGCGTCCTTGTTCGCCGGGTCGGTCAGGTCCTGGTGGCTGCGGCAGGCCACGGAGTCTTCTTCGGCCATGCGCCGCGTCAGGTACCAGCGCTTGCCGCGCGGGGAGGCCAGCACCTCGAACTGGTACAGCGCGTTCACCGGCTTGCCCTGGATCTCGGGCGGCAGCTGCACGGTGTCCACGTCCACCCAGATGTCCACGCGCACGTCGCCGAACAAGAAGCGCGTCAGGTTCTGGTAGGCCTCCTCGCTGTTGACAATGCCGAAATAGCCCGAATGCGAGCGATAGGTGTAGGCCGTGGCGCTGGGGGCGGAGAACTTGCCCCTGCCGTTCACGCCCCAGACGGAGGCGTTCTCTATGCGCACCAGGCCATCGCTGCCATGGCCGGCAAAGGTGCGCGACAGGCCCAGCGCCACCTCATAGTCGGCGCGGTTGGTGCCTATCATGCAAAAGAAGCGCTCCGACGGAAATATCTCCTCGGGCAGCCAGTCCACGCGCCCGGTCTTGGCGTACAGCGCGTCCAGCTTCAGGTAGCCGGCCATGTTCTGGCGATTGAAGTTGTTCATGTCTCCGGCGCTCAGCCACTGCGGCACGTTGATGCCGGCCATATCGATGCCGTTGTGCGGCGTGGCGTAGGTGAAGACCTTGTCCACGCAGGCGCGCGCCTGATCGTCGCCCAGATCGGGGTTTTGCAGGAAGGCGCGGCACACCAGCCCGCCCATGGAATGGGCGATCAGATAGCAGCGAAAGTCCTCGGGCGCCAGCGGGTTGTCGGTGTTGGCGCAGACCAGCTCGCGCACGCGCAGGATCAGGTCGGAGAGGCCGCGCGCAAAGTGCGAAATATCCGGCGTCTTGCCTGTGCCCAGCAGGGCCGAGGCCTGCTCGTAATAGCGGTAGATGATGATGGAGTGCGTGCCGATGTGGCCCGCCCACTCGCTGTCCATGATGTCCAGGCCGTTGTCGTAGACATCGGCATAGCCGTAGTCCGACATCAGGCGCAGCACCGGGGACTCGAAGACAAACTTCTTCGCCGGCAGGTTCTTGTCCGCCGTGGCGCGGTACACGGTCGAGCCCAGGTTGAAGCCGCAGAACGGATCGGCCGTGGTCTCGTCCTGCTCGCTCTGCGTCATGGCATAGCCGCGCACGTAGATGATGGGGTGAAAGGGCGCATTCGTGGCCGGGGTGGCGCTGGTGTCGTCGGGCATGGCCTAACTCCTTTCGGTACGGGGAAACCCTGTGGCACATTGGTAGAAATGCCGGGCCATGTCAAGGCGTGCGCCGGATTTTTGTAACCGACCTTGGCCACGCGCGGGCGGCGCGGGAACGCCAGCCGGCGCCGCCGCGTCCAATGCGCAGGAGAAGCCATGCCACACACCGCCACCCTGCACCAGCAACCCATTGACGCCGCCAGCGGCGACGCCGAGCTGGCCGCGCGCGCCGCCACGGGCGATGCCGCGGCCTTCGATGCCATCATGCGGCGCCACAACCGGCTGCTATTTCGCACCGCGCGCGCCATCCTGAAAAACGACCAGGAGGCCGAGGACGCGCTGCAGGACGCCTATCTGCGCGCCTGGAAGGCCCTGGCCACGTTCCGCGCCGACGCCAAGCTGTCCACCTGGCTGGTGCGCATCGTCGCCAACGAGGCCCTGGGCAGGCTGCGCCGCAAACAAGCAGACATCATCCCCCTGGACGCCGCCATGACCGCACCCGACCCCCATATCCAGGCGGCGCTCACCGGTGCCGCCGACGAGCGCCCCGACGGCTTTGCCATGCGCGCGCAGCTGCGCCGGCTGCTGGAGGCGCGCATAGACCTGCTGCCCGACGCCTTTCGCACCGTGTTCATGCTGCGCGCCGTGGAGGAGCTGAGCGTGGAGGAGGTGGCCGAGGTGCTGGGCATTCCCGAGGCCACGGTGCGCACGCGCTTCTTTCGCGCCCGCAGCCTGCTGCGCGAGGGCCTGGCCAGCGCCATCGACGTGACGCTGGCCGACGCCTTCAGCTTTGACGGCGCACGCTGCGACCGCATCGTCGCCGGCGTGCTGCAGCGTGCCCGGGGCGAGGGGCTTACGCGGGCGTGACGGTCGCGCTGCGTGCGCACCAGGCCTCAAAGTCCGCCAGCGGCAGCGGGCGGCTGAACCAATAGCCCTGGTAGTTGCTGCAGCCCATGTCCAGCAGCAGACGCTGCTGGGCCTGGCTCTCCACCCCCTCGGCAATCACCGCCAGCCCCAGGCCCTGGGCCAGCGCGATCACCGAGCGGGCAATTGCCGCATCGCTCTCGTTGTGCTCAAGATCGCGCACGAAACCCTGGTCAATCTTCAGCTGGTAAAGCGGCAGGCGCTTCAAATATTGCAGCGATGAATAGCCGGTGCCGAAGTCGTCGAGGGAAAAGCGCACGCCATGCGCCTGCAGCTGGGCCATGGTGGCGACCACGGTATCGGCGTTGCCCAGCAGCATGCTTTCGGTCAGTTCCAGCTTCAGGCGCTGCGCCGGCGCGCCCGTTTGCTCCAGCAGCGCCAGCAGGTCGGTGGCAAAGCCCGGTTGCAGAAATTGCGCCGCGCTCACGTTCACGGCCAGGCTCAGCTGTGCCAGCGCCGGCTGCCGCTGCCAGGCGCCCAGTTGCTTGCAGGCTGCCTGCAGCACCCATTGGCCCAGGGGGGCGATCAGGCCGGTCTCCTCGGCCAGCGGGATGAACAACCCCGGCCCGAGCAGGCCGCGCCCAGGATGCTGCCAGCGCACCAGGGCCTCGGCCCCGATGGTGCGAAAGCTGCCGTCGCGCAGCGCCACCTGGGGCTGGTAATGCAGCAGCAGCTCCTGTCGGGCAATGCCGGCGCGCAGTTCGCGCTCCAGCTGCAGGCGCCCGGAGATGGCCTGCTCCAGCGCCGCATCGAAGAAATGCAAGCCGGCGCGGCCCGCCGCCTTGGCCTGGTACATGGCCATTTCGGCCTGCTTCAGCAACTGGTCGGCATCAGTGGCGCCAGTGGCACCAGCGCCGAACAGAGCCAAGCCCAGGCTGGCGCTGCCCGCGTAGTCGCTGTTGCCGAGCCGCATGGGTTGCGCCAGCGACCGCAAAATGGCCTGCGCCGTGGACTCGGCCCTGGCGGCAGCCTGCTCGCGGTCGCTGCCAACATCGGGCAGGACGATGGCGAACTCATCGCCGCCCAGGCGGCCCACCGTGTCATGGTCTTGCACGCAGGCCGCCAGGCGCTGTGCAATCTGCTGCAGCAGTGCGTCGCCCATGGGGTGGCCCAGGCTGTCGTTGAGGGCCTTCAGGTCGTCCCAGTCCAGCAGCAACAGCGCGCCATGGCGGCCACTGCGCCCGGTGTCGGCCATGGCGCGCTGCAGGCGCTCGTGCAGCAGCGTGCGGTTGGGCAGGGTGGTGAGCCTGTCGTAGAAGGCCAGCTGGTGGATTTGCTGCTGCGCCTGCTTTTGCGCGCTCAGGTCGGTGTAGGTGGCCACCAGATGCGTGAGCTCGCCGGCCGCGTTGTGTACCGCCGAGATGCTCATCCACTTCGGGAATACGCCACCGTTCTTGCGCCGATCCCAGATTTCCCCCTGCCAGCGGCCGGTGCTGCCAATGGTTGCCAGCATGTCGGCGTAGAACTGCCCGTCATGGTGGTTGGAGCGGAACATCCACGGGGTATTGCCTATGACCTCCTCGGGGGTGTAGCCCATTAGTTCGGTGAAGGCCTCGTTCACACGCAGGATGCGCCGGCGCGCATCCGTGATCATCGCCGGCTGCGTGGTGGCAAATATGGCCTCGGCAACACGCAATTCATCCAGTGCAGCATGCAGTTGCCGCTGCGTGGCGTGCAGGCGTTGCCGGGTAACGGGTAGGTAGTGCAGCATTGTGACGCAATGTTAATTGATGTGTGCATACTTATCTTTCATCGGGCTGATGGCCCGCACGGCGCAGTGGGAACGCCCGCAAAAGTCACTCCATCCAATGGGCCAGGGCAGCTGCAGCGCCTTGTGTTCCACCCCCCCAGAAACCCTTTGGAGTTCATCATGTCCACCTCGATCCTTGCCCCCCGCCGCTCACTGCTTGCCGCCATGGCGCTGTCCGCCGCCGCCCTTGCCACGCCCCTTGGCGCCGCGGCGCATCAGGGCCACCAGGGGCAGGTTGCGGCCGCCGACTGCCGCACGCCAGCCATGAGCGCGCTGTATTCCGGCATGCAGACGCTGTGGGCCCAGCATATGGAATGGACCTACGCCGCCGTCACCGCCTTCATCAACCACCCGCAGGCCTTCGACGCCACGGCCGCGCGCCTGCTCAAGAACCAGGAAGACATAGGCAACGCCATCAAGCCCTTCTATGGCGATGCCGCCGGTGACGCGCTGACAAAGCTGCTCAAGGAGCACATCGCCGCCGCCGTGGAAGTGGTCAAGCAGGCCAAGGCCGGCAATGACAAGCCGGGGCTGGACAAGGCCATTGCCGCCGCCTACGCGAATGCGCAGCAGATCGCCGACTTCCTGGCCGGCGCCAACAAGCACTGGAAGCAAGATGACGTGCGCGCCATGATGAAGGGGCATATCGACACCACCCTGGTCTACGCCACGGCCGTGCTCAAGGGTCAGTACGCCGAGGGCATCGCCGAATACGGCAAGGCCGAGGCCCATATGTTGCACATGGCCGATGCGCTGAGCGCCGGGCTGATCGCCGCCTTCCCTGCCAGGTTTGCCCAGTAAGGGCCGCCACTCCCACCGCAACCCCGGCGTCACCCCGCCGGGGCGTCCCCATCTTTCAGCCGGAGCCAGCATGAACGCCCACACCCAAGCCGCCGTCACCCTCAATCCCGAAGCACTGGCGCGCCTGCCGGCGTCAGACCGCATCCGCTACCGCCTGATGCAGGCCGGCCAGCGCTACTTTGCCAACGACAACATTGCGCCCTTCATTGAAGACGGCGAACTGGCCGAGCTGCGCGGCGAGGTCGAGGCCAGGATGCGCGAGGTGCTGCATGCCCTGGTGATAGACACCGACAACGACCACAACACCCAGGACACGGCCAGGCGCGTGGCCAAGATGTTCATCAGCGAGGTGTTTCGCGGCCGCTACGAGGCCGCGCCGGCGGCCACGGCGTTTCCCAACGTCACCCGGCTCAATGAGCTGATGGTGGTGGGGCCGATCACCGTGCGCAGCGCCTGCTCGCACCACCTGTGCCCCATCCTGGGCAAGCTGTGGATCGGCATCCTGCCCAGCGCCGAGTCAGACCTGATCGGCCTGTCCAAATACGCGCGCATCGCCGAATGGATCATGAACCGGCCGCAGATCCAGGAGGAGGCCATCGTCATGCTGGCCGACGAGCTGCAGCGGCGCGTGCAGCCCGAGGGCCTGGCCGTGGTCATGCAGGCCAGCCACATGTGCATGCATTGGCGCGGCGTGAAGGACGACGGGGCGCTGATGCAGAACTCGGTGATGCGCGGCGCGTTGCTCACCAATGGCGATCTGCGGCGCGAATTCCTGAGCCTGATACGCCCCTGAACAGCCTCTAACATTGCGGGTTGCCTGCCAATGTTGGAGCCCGCATGACCGCATCCCCCATCACCCTGAAGATCGACTTCGTCTCCGACGTGGTCTGCCCCTGGTGCGCCATAGGCCTGGCGGCGCTGTCGCAGGCGGCCGGGCGGCTGGCGGGCCAGGTGGCGCTGGACTGGCATTTCCAGCCCTTCGAGCTCAATCCCGGCATGGGGCCCGGGGGCGAGGATCTGTTCGAGCACCTGGCCGCCAAGTACGGCAGCGCACCCGAGCAACTGCGCCAGATGCACGCGGCGATTGCGGAGCGCGGCGCCGCCCTGGGTTTTGCGTTCAGCGAGCGGCGCACCCGCATCTACAACACCTTTGACGCGCACCGCCTGCTGCACTGGCTGGAAGAGCAGGGCGGCGCCGGGCAGCGGCTGGCGTTCAAGCGCGCGCTGTTCAAGAGCTATTTCACCGACGCCGAAGACCCCGGCGAACATGCCGTGCTGCTGCGCCTGGTGCGCGCGGCGGGGTTGGACGAGGCGCGCGCCCGCGCCGTGCTGCAGTCGGATGAATATGCCGCCGCGGTGCGCGAGCGCGAGGCCTTCTACCAGGGCCAGGGCATCCACTCGGTGCCGGCCGTGATCATCAACGACCGCCACCTGATCCAGGGCGGCCAGCCGGTCGAGGTGTTCGAGCAGGCACTGCGCCAGATCGCCGCGCAGCAGGTCTGATGGATGCTTCTGTATTGATAGCTGTCAGCTTTTTGTGGGTGGGCACTTCAGCCTGTTTTTGCTTGGCTATGTGCATGCCGCAGATGCCCCTCACCCCTCCCGGGGGCACAGCAAGACGCTGTGCTCTTCA
>JAFEES010000068.1 GCA_018240995.1 Pseudomonadota bacterium
GCCCCGCTGCTCGTGGCCGGCGCCGACGCGCTGGACTGGAGCGAGGCCGCCGACGTGGTCGTCGTCGGCTGGGGCGCCGCCGGGGCCTGCGCCGCGCTCGATGCGCGCGCCCAGGGCGCCAGCGTGATCGTGATAGACCGCTTCGAGGGCGGCGGCGCCAGCGCCCTCTCGGGCGGCGTGGTCTACGCCGGCGGCGGCACGGCGCAGCAGCGCCAGGCGGGCTTTGACGACAGCCCCGAGGCCATGCGCGACTACCTGCGCCACGAGGTGGGCAACGCCGTCAGCGAGGCCACGCTGCAGCGCTTTTGTGAAAGCAGCGCCGCCAACCTGGCCTGGCTCGAAAAGCACGGCGTGCGCTTTGGCGCCACCGTGCCGGACTACAAGACCTCCTACCCGCCCGACGGCAAGTTCCTCTACTACTCGGGCAACGAGGTCGTGCCCGCCTACCGCGGCCACCTGCCCGAGGGCGCCAAGCCGGCACCGCGCGGCCACCGCGCTATCTCGGGCGGCCAGTCCGGCGCCGCGCTGTTCGAGGCGCTCAAGGCCGCCACGCTGCGCGCCGGCGCCCAGCCCATCACCCAGGCCACGGTGCGCCGTCTGGTCTGCGAGCAGGGGCCGGACGGCCAGCCGGGCCGCGTCATCGGCGTGGAGGTGTGGCAGATGCCCGCTGGCGATGCGCGCACGCGCCAGCATGCCGAGCTGCAGCGCCAGTACGTCAAGCACCGCACCCTGCGCGCCGGCAAGGCCAACGCCTGCCGGCACGAGGCCGCGCGCCTGGAGCAGCAGGCCGCCGTGCCGCGGCTGGTGCGCGCGCGCCATGGCGTGGTGCTCAGCACGGGCGGCCATATCTACAACCCGCAGCTGCTGCAGCAGCATGCGCCGCACACGCGCAAGGGCTGGCCCATTGGCAACTCGGGCTGCGACGGCAGCGGCCTGCGCCTGGGCCAGAGCGTGGGCGCCGCCGCCAGCGCCCTGGGCAACATCTCCTGCTGGCGCTTCATCACCCCACCGTCGGTCTGGCCCAAGGGAATGGTGGTGAACCGCCAGGGCGAGCGCTTTTGCAACGAGCAGGTCTACGGCGCCACCCTGGGCCATGAGCTCGTGGAACGCCAGGGCGGGCGCGCCTGGCTTATCCTCGATGCCCGGCTACGCCGCGCGGCCACGCGCCAATGCCTATTTGGCCGGCTCTGGGCCTTCCAGTCGCTGCCGGCGCTGGCCATGATGTGGCTCAAGGCCATCAAGGCCCCGACTGCCGAGGCGCTGGCGCAACGCATAGGCGCCGACCCAGCCCGGCTGCAGGCCAGCATGGATGCCGCCAATGCCGCGGCCCATGGCCAGCGGGACGACCCCTTGGGCAAATCCAGAGACATGCGCCACGCGCTGCAGGGGCCGTTGCTGGCCCTGGACATCTCCATCGGCAACCCCTTCTTTCCGCTGGCTACGCTGAGCCTGGGCGGCCTGCGCGTCGATGAAGGCAATGGCCAGGTGCTCGCCGAGTCGGGCCAGGGCATTGCCGGCCTGTACGCCGCCGGCCGCAGCGCCATCGGCCTGCCTTCCTCGCACTACGTGAGCGGGCTGTCGCTGGCCGATTGTGTTTTCTCCGGGCGGCGCGCCGGCCGCGCCGCCGCGCTTGGCTGAGGATCTTCGCAGATGGGACAAGTCGAAAACAAGGTCGCCCTGGTCACCGGCGGCGCCAGCGGTGTCGGCCGCGAGGTCGTGCTGCTGCTGCTGCGCGAAGGCGCGCGCGTGCTCATCAGCGACATCAACCAGGATGCCGGCCAGGCGCTGGCGCATGAATGCGGCGAACGCGCCCGCTTCGTGCGCCACGACGTGAGCAGCGAGGCCGACTGGCAAGCTGCCATTGCCACCGCGCAACAGCATTTCGGGCCGCTGGACATCCTGGTCAACAACGCCGGCATCCTGCTGCCCGGCAACGTCGAGACGGCCACGCTGGCGCAGTTCCAGCAGCTCATGCAGGTGAACGCGGCCTCGGTCTTCCTGGGCTGCCAGCAGGCCGTGGCGGCGATGAAGGAGCGCGGCGGCGCCATCGTCAACATGGCCTCGGTGTCGTCCTGGCTGCCGGTGGAAAACTACCTGGCCTACAGCGCCACCAAGGCCGCCGTGGCCTCCATCACGCGCAGCACGGCGCTGTACTGCCGCAACCACGGCCTGGCGATACGCTGCAACAGCGTGCACCCCGACGGCATCTACACCCCCATGATGCAGGCCAGCGCCCCGGGCGTGCCGGCCCAGTTTTTGCTGTTTGACCCCAAAACCAATCCCAAGGGCCGCGCCACCATGCCGGACAAGATCGCCCAGGTGCTGCTGTTCCTGGCCTCGGATGCGGCCGTCGCCATCAACGGCGCCGAGATCCGCGCCGACAGCGCCATCCTGGGCATGGGACTTTGAAAAGCCATTGAGAAACCATTGACCATGACGACCACCCCCTCCCGCTACCACCCGCTCAAAGTCCAGGCCGTGGTCGATGAGACCGCCGACACCAAGTCCCTGGTGTTCGACGTGCCGCCCGAGCTGGCGCAGGCCTTTCGCTACAAGAGCGGCCAGTTCCTGACCCTGCGCCTGCCCGTGGGCGGGCGCCATCTGCCGCGCTGCTACTCCATGTCCAGCAGCCCGGCGGTCGATGACGCGCCGCGCGTGACCATCAAGCGCGTGCAGGACGGGCGCGGCTCCAACTGGGTCTGCGACCGTGTGCGCGTGGGCGACCAGATCGAGGTCATGGCGCCGGCCGGCGTCTTCACCCCGCGCAGCTACGACGGCGACTTCCTGCTGCTGGCCGGCGGCAGCGGCATCACGCCGGTGTTCTCCATACTGCGCAGCGCCCTGCATGGCGGCAGCGGCCGCATCACGCTGCTATACGCCAACCGCGACGAGCGCTCGGTGATCTTCAAGAACGAACTCAAGGATCTGGCCGCCGCCTACCCCACGCGCCTATCCGTCATCCACTGGCTGGACTCGGTGCAGGGCACGCCCTCGGTGGCGCAACTGGCCGAGCTGGCACGCCACTGCGGCCATGCCCAGGCCTTCATTTGCGGCCCCGGACTGTTCATGGACGCGGCGGTGGCCGCGCTGCAGGCCATAGAGATGCCGCAGGAGAGCATCCATGTGGAGCGCTTTGCCTCGCTGCCGGACGAGGAGGCCGCGGCCGAGAACGCCGCCACGCAGGAGCCCGTGCCCGACGCCGTCGATGAGGCCCAGGTCGAGCTGCGCCTGGACGGTCAGACCTACCAGTTGACCTGCAGTTGCACCGAGACCCTGCTGGAGGCCGCGCTGCGCGCCGGCATCAACGCCCCCTATTCCTGCCAGGCCGGCATGTGCGCCTCGTGCATGTGCCAGGTCAAGGAGGGCAGCGTGCACCTGCGCCACAACGAAGCCCTGGACAAGAAAGACCTGGCCAAGGCCTGGACGCTGGCCTGCCAGGCCGTGCCCACCAGCAAGCATCTGCGCATCCAGTTCCCCGAATAAACCCCGCCCATGTCCACCCTCACTTATCCCCACCCCGCGCACCTGCCAGCCACCCTGCCGGCCTTGATTCGCCTGTCGGCCGAGCAACATGGCAGCCGCGCCGCCATCGTCGATGGCGACACCCGCATCAGCTACGCCGAC
Source organism: Pseudomonadota bacterium (assembly GCA_018240995.1). Taxonomy (GTDB): domain Bacteria; phylum Pseudomonadota; class Gammaproteobacteria; order Burkholderiales; family Burkholderiaceae_C; genus Alicycliphilus. The sequence continues at coordinate 3,625 of JAFEES010000068.1, forward strand.
CTGCTGGCACGCAGCGAACAGGTGGCCAAAAGCCTGATCGCCCTGGGCGTGCAGGCCGGCGAGCGCGTGGCGCTGTGGGCGCCGAACATCCACGAGTGGATAGTCGCCGCCTGCGGCACGCACGCGGCCGGCGCCATCCTGGTGCCGCTCAACACCCGCATGAAGGGGGCAGAGGCGGCCGACATCCTGGAGCGCAGCGGCGCTCGCGTGCTGTTTTGCATTGGCGACTTCCTGAACCAGTACTACCCGGCCCTGCTGCAGGACTGCCGGCCGGCGACGCTGGCGCATGTGGTGGTGCTGCGCGGCGAGCCGCGCGCCGACGTGTGCCAGCCGGGCGACCATGGCTGGGCGGACTTCCTGGCGCTGGGCCAGGGCGTGGCGGCAAGCCAGGTGCTGGCGCGCGAGGCCGCGCTGCACGCGCACAGCACGGCGGATCTGATGTTCACCTCCGGCACCACCGGCCGGCCCAAGGGCGTGATGGCGGCGCATGGACCCACCATCCGGGCGTTTGACGAATGGTCGCGCGTGGTCGGCCTGGCGCCGGACGACCGCTACCTCATCGTCAACCCGTTCTTCCACACCTTTGGCTACAAGGCCGGCTGGGTGGCGGCCTTCGTGCGCGGCGCCACCGTCTATCCCGAGCAGGTGTTCGACGCCGACGCCGTGCTCTCGCGCATAGCGCGCGACCGCATCAGCTTCATGCCCGGCCCGCCGACGCTGTTCTTGACCATGCTGGCGCACCCGCGCCTGGCGGACTACGACCTGTCCTCGCTGCGCTCCTCGGTCACCGGCGCGGCCAGCGTGCCGCCGGTGCTGATCCAGCGCATGCGCCAGGAGCTGGGCATCGCCAACGTCACCACCGCCTACGGCCTGACCGAATGCGGCGGCTGCGCCACCCTGTGCGAGCCCACCGACAGCGCCGAGACCGTGGCCGGCACCTGCGGCCACGCCCTGCCCGGCACCGAAGTGCGCTGCGTCGGCGAAGACGGCCGCGACGCCCCCACCGGCCAGCCCGGCGAGGTGCTGCTGCGCGGCTACCACGTCATGCAGGGCTACTTCGAGGACGAGGCCGCGACGCGCGAGGCGATTGACGCGGACGGCTGGCTGCACACCGGCGACGTCGGCGTGCTCGACGAGCGCGGCTACCTGCGCATCACCGACCGGCTCAAGGACATGTTCATCGTCGGCGGCTTCAACTGCTACCCGGCCGAGATCGAGCGCCTGCTCTCCGAGCACCCCGACATCGCCCAGGTGGCCGTGGTCGGCGTGCCCGACGAGCGCATGGGCGAGGTCGGCTGCGCCTGCGTCATCACGCGCAGCGGCCGGCCGCTGGCCAGCGCCGAACTCATCGCCTGGGCGCGCGAGCACATGGCCAACTACAAGGTGCCGCGCCATGTGCTGAACTTCGAGCGCTTCCCGGTGAACGCCTCCAACAAGGTCTTGAAGCGCGAGTTGCAGCAGCAGGCGCTGGCGCAATGCGCGGCATGACTCCCCTCCCCTCGCGGGAGAGGTATCTACACAAGTCGCAGCTTTGGGCTTTTCCCCCCTCTCCCCTTGCGGGAGAGGGGCCGGGGGAGAGGGGACTTTCGCCAAGTAGCGCCGCTGCGCTGCTCCCCCCTCTCCCCAACCCTCTCCCACAAGGGGAGAGGGAGCAAAACCGGCGCAACCGGTCGCCCTCGCCCTCCCAAGGGAGTAATACCGGCGCAACCGGTCGCCCTCGCCCCCTTTGGGGGAGAGGGAGGGGTGAGGGGGCGCCCACAACGGAAAAGTGATTGAAAACAAGGTTTAACGCTTACCAAATAAGCGCAAACAGCTATCAAAACAATAGTCAACAAGGAGACAACATGCCCCACCCATCCTCCCCCGGCATCGCCGTAGTCACCGGCGCCAGCCGCGGTGTCGGCCAGGGCATTGCCCAGGCCCTGGGCGCCGCCGGCATGACGGTGTATGTCACCGGGCGCAGCACCCAGGAAGGCCAGCGCCAGCTGGGCGACGCTGCCCTGCACGGCACCATCCACAGCAGCGCGGCGGCCGTCACGGCCGCGGGCGGGCGCGGCATTGCCGTGGCCTGTGACCATGGCGACGATGCCCAGGTGGCCGCGCTTTTCGAACGCATTGCCAATGAGCAAGGGCGCATCGACATCCTGGTGAACAACGCCCTGGCCATAGACGACAGCCTGATCGCACCCGGCCCGTTCTGGGCCAAGCCGCTGGCGCAGGCCGAGATGCTGAACGTCGGCCTGCGCTCGCACTACGTGGCCACGCACCACGCCGCGCCGCTGCTGCTGGCCGCGGGCAAGGCCGGTGGCGCGCTGGTGGCGTTCACCTCGTCGTTTGGCGCCGGCTGCTACATGCACGGCCCGGCCTATGGCGCGCAAAAGGCCGGCTGCGACAAGATGGCCTTTGACATGGCGGTGGACTTCGAGGGCAGCGGCGTGGCCGCGCTGTCGCTATGGCTGGGGGTGCAGCGCACCGAGCGCACCGAGATCGCCGCGCGCCAGCGCAGCGACGCCTATGGCGACTTCATGGCGCGCAGCGAAAGCCCGCAGTTCGTCGGCCGCACCATACATGCGCTGTGGCGCGACACCGCCTTGACCCAGCGCAGCGGCCAGACCCTGATCGTCGCCGAGCTGGCGCAGGAATACGGCCTGCGCGACGAGGGCGAACGCAGCCCGCCGAGCTGGCGCGAATTCCTGGGCGCGCCCCGCCCCTACCACCCGGCACGAGTGAGCTAAAAAACCCCATGAACATCGAACAACGCCTGGAGCGGCTGGAATCCATAGAAGCCATCCGCCAGCTCAAGCACCGCTACCTCAACGCCTGCGACCTGAAAGAGGTCGAGGTCATACGCGACTGCTTCGCCAGCGGCACCATCGCCATCGACTACGGCCCGCTGGGCTGCTTTCAGGATCGCGACAGCTTCATCGCCCTGTACCAAAGCCTGGCCTGCCACCCTCGGGTGCGCGACAGCCACCACGGCGCCAACCCCGAGATCGAACTGCTGGACGCCGACAACGCGCGCGGGCGCTGGTCGCTGGCCTACTTCAACCTGGACGCCGACACCGGCGCCACGCGCCGCCTGGGCGTGATGTACGAAGACGCCTACCGGCGCATCGCCGGCGCCTGGAAGATCGTCGCCACACGCTCGACCATCCTGGCTGAGGTGGTCGCTTAACGCCCACTACTGCCATGCACGCCGAATTGACCCCTTTACCGGACTAGCGACTTTCCCAAGAGACGCTGATTCCCGCCTCGTCATCCCCGCGAAGGCGGGGATCCAGGGCCCTGTGCGGAGACTGGATGCCCGCCTACGCGGGCATGACGCTACTTTCTCAGGCATGTGTCTATTCAGGCATCTTTGATAGGGGCGGCTTCAGCCGCGAACCCCGCAGGTCGCGGCTGAAGCCGCTCCCACAGCGCATTGCCGCCAACGGCATTTCCAGTGTGATAGTCCCATCGGACGATGGCACGCCGGCCCTGACGGCCTACGCTGCACCCCATGGGCTCGAAGTCCCATCACTACATTGGAGCAAAGCATGAAACTGAAAGACAAGGTAGCGCTGGTCACCGGCGCCGGCCAAGGCATGGGGCGCGCCATCGCCCAGCGTTTTGCCTCTGAAGGCGCGACCGTGGTGGCGCTGGATCTGAATCTGGAGGCCGCGCAGCAGACGCTTGCCGGCCTGGCCGGCAAGCACCTGGCGCTGGCGCTGAACGTGGCGGATTCGACCGCCGTCAACGCCATGGTCGATAGCGTGGTGGCGCAGCTCGGCCGTGTCGATGTGCTGGTGAACAACGCCGGCACCGGCGGCATGGACAGCTTCACCGAGATGAGCGACGAGGCCTGGGCGCGCGTCATCGGCGTGAACCTCAACGGCGCCTTCTACTGCGCCCGTGCGGCGGTGAATGCCATGCTGAAGAACGGCGGCGGCGTGGTGGTCAACGTCGGCAGCACCTCGGCGGTGAGCGGCGACGGCCCGGCGCATTACGTCACCTCCAAGGCCGCCATCCAGGGCCTGACCCGCGTCATGGCGAAGGAGCTGGCCAAGAGCGGCGTGCGCGTCAACACCCTGGTGCCCGGCCCGACCAACACGCCCATGATGCAGGGCATTCCGCAGGAATGGGCCGACGCCATCATCGCCGGCGTGCCCATGGGCCGCATGGCCGAGCCCGAGGACATTGCCAAGGCGGCCGTCTTTCTGGCCTGCGACGACAGCGGCTTCGTCACCGGCCAGAGCCTGGCCGTCAACGGCGGCAGCGCCTTCCTGTAATCCAAGGAGTTTGAGAATGGGTAATCGATTGCAAGGCAAGGTGGCCTTTGTCTCCGGCGGCAGCAGCGGCATTGGCGCGGCCACGGCCAAACGCATGGCGCAAGAGGGCGCCACGGTGGTGATCTGCGGGCGCCACCAGGACACGCTGGACAAGGTGGTGGCAGACATCCGCTCTGCCGGCGGCCAGGCCGAGGCCGTGGTGGCCGACGTGGGCGTGGAGGCGCAATACGTGGGCGCCATAGAGGCTGCGGCCCAGCGCCACGGCAAGCTCGACATCCTGGTCAACAACGCCATGGCCTACACCTGGGGCGCGCTCGACGCCATGAGCACCGCCGACTGGCATGCCAACTTCACCACCACGGTGGACGGCAGCTTCTGGGGCACGCGCACGGCGCTGCAACTGATGAAGGGCAAGGGCGGCGCCATCGTCAATGTGTCCTCCATCTGCGGCCAGCTGGGTGTGCCCTGGATGTCGGGCTACAGCGCCGCCAAGGCGGCCATAGACAACTTCTCGCGCGCGGCAGCGGCCGAGGGCGCGCCGCATGGCGTGCGCGTCAACGTGGTGATTCCGGCCGTGGTGGAAACCCCGGCCACGGCCGGCATGCTGGCCACCGAGGAGAGCCGCAAGGCCACGGAAAAGCTCATCCCCATGGGCCGCGTGGGCCAGCCCGAAGACCTGGCCAACGCCATCGTCTTCCTGGCCAGCGACGAAGCCGGCTACATCACCGGCGCCTCGCTGCCGGTTGACGGCGGGCGCAGCGCCGTGCTCATCACCGCGCTGTAAGCAGAAAGGCCGCACATGAGCAGCACCTGGCCTTCCACCCTGGAAGAACGCATAGACCGCCTGGAATCGCTGGACGCCATACGCCAGCTGGCCGGCAAATACTCGCTGTCGCTGGACATGCGCGACATGGACGCGCATGTGAACCTGTTCGCCCCCGACATCCGCGTGGGCAAGGACAAGGTGGGCCGCGCCCATTTCAAGGCCTGGCAGGACAGCACGTTGCGCGACCAGTTCACCGGCACCTCGCACCACCTGGGCCAGCACATCATCGAGTTCGTCGATGCCGATCACGCCACCGGCGTGGTCTATTCCAAGAACGAGCATGAATGCGGCCCCGAGTGGGTCATCATGCAGATGCTGTACTGGGACGACTACGAGCGCATGGACGGCCAATGGTTCTTCCGCCGCCGCCTGCCCTGCTACTGGTACGCCACCGACCTGAACAAGCCGCCGATTGGCGACATGAAGATGCGCTGGCCCGGGCGCGAGCCCTACTGGGGCACGTTCCACGAACTGTTCCCCAGCTGGAGGGAATTCTGGGCGCAACGCCCGAACAAGGATGAACTGCCCGAGGTGGCCGCACCCGCGCCGCTGGAGCAGTTCCTGAAAACCATCCGCCGCGGCACGCCCGCGCCCAAGATGCGCGTGCGCTAAAGACCATGACACAGCTTCTGTTCACCCCCACCACCCTGGGCGACCTGCAACTGGCCAACCGCATCGTCATGGCCCCCATGACGCGCAACCGCGCCGATGCCGACGGCACGCCCAACGCCCTGATGACCGAGCACTACGCCCAGCGCGCCGGCGCCGGCCTGATCGTCGCCGAGGGCACCTGGCCCGTCGTCGCCGGCCAGGCCTACAGCCGCCAGCCGGGCATAGAAACCCCGGCCCAGGTACAGGCCTGGCGCCGCGTGACCGACGCCGTGCACCAGCGCGGCGGGCGCATGGTGCTGCAAGTCATGCACGGCGGGCGCGTGGGCAGCCGCCACATCAAGCCCGAAGGCGTGCCCACGGTCGCCCCATCGGCCCTGCAGGCGGGGGGCGAGGTCTGGACTGACGCCGTCGGCATGCAGCCCTTTGACGTACCCCAGGCGCTGTCCACGGCCCAGGTCAAGGCGGCCATTGCCGAGCACCGCGAAGCCGCCCTGCGCGCGCGCGACGCCGGCTTTGACGGCGTCGAGCTGCACGGCACCAGCGGCTACCTGAGCATGCAGTTCCTCAGCTCCAGCACCAACCAGCGCCAGGATGAGTACGGCGGCAACGCCAGCGCGCGTGCACGCTTTGCCTTTGAGGTGCTGGCCTCCATGGCCGACGCCATCGGCGCCGGGCGCGTGGGCCTGCGCCTGAACCCGGGCAACACCTACAACGACACGGCCGACGAAGACTCGGCCGCCACGCACGCCGAGCTGATGCGCCAGGCCTCGCCCCTGGGGCTGGCCTACCTGCATGTGATGCGTGCCGTCACCGACACCAGCATCGACGCCTTCGTGCTGGCGCGCCAGAACTTTGCCGGCCCGCTGATCTTGAACGACGGCTTTGACGGCGCCAGCGCCGAGGCCGCGCTGGCCGCCGGCCATGGCGAGGCCGTTTCGTTCGCGCGCCACTTCATCGCCAACCCGGATCTGGTGCAGCGCCTGCGCCATGGCCTGCCGCTGGCCAGGTTCGACCGCCGTACGCTCTATACCCCCGGCGCCGCGGGCTATACCGACTATCCGCTGGCAACGGCCGAGCTGGCCTGACAGCCGGGACACAGCACCAGCCGCAACAACAAACGCCCCAAATGGGGCGTTTGTTGTTTGTGGCGACGAAGAAAACCGTGGGGTCGGGCGTCCAGCCCAGCCTATGGCTGAGGCATGGCGGCGAAGCGACTGAGAAAGCCCCAATGTTGCCAAAAGCCTTGGCCAATGTACGTAGCCAAAGCCAAGCCGAAAACTGTTCAGATAGCGATGAATGCCATTCGTAGGAGCGGCTTCAGCCGCGAATGGCGCCATTCGCCGCTGAAGCCGCTCCTACAACGTCGTTATTGCTCCGGCCCGGTGAAGTATTAACCGTTCGCCCTGAGCTTGTCGAAGGGC
>JAFEES010000069.1 GCA_018240995.1 Pseudomonadota bacterium
GCGGCGCCGGCGGCGGTCAGGCGCCCGGCGAGTTCGTCGCTGGTGGCAAACAGGCCGCTGCGCAACCCGCCCAGCGCCACCACGCAGGCACCGGTGAGCGTGGCAATGTCGATCATGGCCGCGGGCTTGAAGCGCGCCGCATAGGTCAGCGCGTCGCACAGCACCAGGCGCCCCTCGGCGTCGGTGTTCAAAATTTCTATGGTCTGGCCGCTCATGCTGGTGACCACATCGCCGGGCTTGACGGCCTTGCCGTCGGGCATGTTCTCGCAGGCCGGTATCAGGCCGACGACATTGACGGCCGGCTTGAGCTCGGCCAGCGCCCGGAACACACCCAGCACGCTGGCCGCGCCGCCCATGTCGAACTTCATCTCGTCCATCTCGGCCGCGGGCTTGAGCGAAATGCCGCCGGTGTCAAAGGTGATGCCCTTGCCCACCAGCACCACGGGGGCCTGCGCGCGCGACCCGCCGTCGTAGCGCAGCTCGATGAAGCGCAGCGGTTGATCAGAGCCCTGGGCCACCGCCATGAAGGCGCCCATGCCCAGCTTGGCCACCTGGGCCGGGCCATGCAGCTTGCACTGTATGCCGGCATGCTTGGCCAGCGCCTTGGCCGCATCGCCGATCAAGGTGGGAGTGGCGTGGTTGGCGGGGCGATTGGCCCAGTCACGCGCAAACTCGACGCCTACCGACAGGGCTGCGGCGGTGGCAAACTCCTGCTGCACGGCCGCGGCATCGGTGACGCCCAGCGTCACGCGCGCAAGCGCCGGGGCCTCGGCCTTGGACTTGGTGGCCGTGTAGACATAGCCGGCCTCGGCCATGGCGCGCACGGCGGCGCCCACGGCACCGGCCTCGCAGTCGGCGGCAAACACCAGCGCCGCACGCTTGATGGCGGGCGTTTTCAACGTCGGCGCCAGCGCCTGCACCGCCTGGCGCACGGCGTGGGCCCCACCCTTGCCACAGCCCAGCAGCACCAGCCGGCGCGCCGCCACACCCATCGGCGCATACAGCGACAAAAGCTTGCCCGGCTTGGTTTCCAGGTCGCCCTGCTTGATGGCCACGGCCACCAGGGCGGACAGGGCATCGGCCTGCGGTCGGAAGTCCTCGGGCACCAACACCACCAGCAGATCACATTTGTGCGCGGCGGCGGCGGGCAGCGCCAGCGTCTTGAGTTCGAAGTTCATAATCGGCGTTTTCCTTCGAGACAATGTTATTCGATTCATCCATACGCAAGGAGCTGGCCCGCAGCTTTGGCGCGACCCTGGTGGTGCTGATCACCGTGGTCATGACCATGATGCTGATCCGCACGCTGGGCCAGGCCTCGCGTGGCAGCGTGGCGCCGGCCGACGTGATGCTGGTCATGGGTTTCACGGTGCTGGGCCAGCTGCCCACCATTCTCAGCCTGAGCCTGTTCATCACCGTCGTTGGCACGCTGTCGCGCATGTACCGCGACAGTGAGATGGTGATCTGGTTTTCCGCCGGGCGCGGCCTGCTGAGCCTGCTGGCGCCGCTGCTGCGCTTTTCCTGGCCGGTGATGCTGGTGATTGCCGCCCTGTCGCTGGTGGTCTGGCCATGGGCCAACCGGCAGATCCAGGAGCTCAGAACCCAATACGAGCAGCGCAGCGACGTGGATCGCGTGGCCCCGGGGGAGTTCCAGGAATCGGCCAACGGCACGCGCGTGTTCTTCATCGACAAGGACACGCCCGACGCCACGGCGGCGAACAACGTCTTCATTGCCACGCGCGAAAAGCAGAGCGAGACCGTGACCTCCGCGCAGAGCGCGCGCCTGGAGATGCGCAATGGCGAGCGCATGGTGCTGCTGCACAACGGCCAGCGGCTTGAAACCGCGCTCGACAAGCCGGGCCTGCGCATCAGCGAGTTTGTCGAATACGGCACGCTGATCGAGGGCGGCGGGCAAGGCGGCGCCGACGTTGATGCCATCAAAACACGCGCTACCTGGGAGCTGGCGCGCGACCCGCAGCCCCAGCCCCAGGCCGAGCTGGGCTGGCGCCTGGGCACGGCCTTCGCGGCCATCAACTTTGTCGTGCTCGGGCTGGCGGTGGCCATCGTCAATCCGCGCGCCCACCGCAGCACCAGCCTGGTGCTGGCGCTGCTGGCCTTCATGGTGTACTACAACCTCATGTCCGTGGGCCAGGCCTGGGTGGGCGTGGGCAAGGTGGGGCTGGCGCCCTTCATGCTGGCGCTGCACGGCGGCACGCTGGCGCTGGGCCTGCTGCTGGTGGCGGCACGCCACAACCACTGGTCGCTGCGCGCGCTGCTGGCGCGTGGGAGCGCGGCATGAAGACCATACGCCGCTTCATCTACCGCGAGGTCATCGTGAGCGTGGCCTTCGTCACGCTGGCCTTCCTGGCGCTGTTCTTCTTTTTCGACCTGGTCGACGAACTGCGCTGGGTGGGCCGGCCCGGCCTGGGCTACCAGCTAACGCACGCCCTCTTGTTCGTGGCCCTGGGCCTGCCGCAGCACCTGTACGAGCTGCTGCCGATCACGGTGCTGATAGGCACCATCTTTGTCATGGCGCGGCTGGCGCAGAGCTCGGAGTTCACCATCCTGCGCACCAGCGGCATGGGGCCTGGGCGGGCGCTGGGCACGCTGCTGCTGCTGGGCGCGGTCTTCGTCGCCTTCACCTTCACCGTGGGCGACTACCTGGCCCCGATCAGCGAACGCACGGCGGCCCTGGTCAAGGCGCGCGGGCTGGGTCAGATCAGCACCGGCGCCACGGGCGCCTGGCTCAAGGAGCGCGAGGGCGAGCATTCCCTGGCCGTGAACGTGGGCGCCATCGACGGCAACGGCAACATGCGCGGCGTGCGCGTGTTCGAGTTCGATGGCCGCGGCCGCATCGCCTCCACCACCAGCGCCGAGCAGGCCCAGTTCGCCGCCGATGGCGCGGGCTGGCAGCTGCAACAGGTGCAGCGCACGGTATTCGAGCAGCATGCCGGCGACATCAACGTGAAGAAGCTGCAGGAGCCCAGCCTGCTGTGGCCCACCCGCATCAGCCCGGACATGGTGGCCGCCTCGCTGCTCAAGCCCGACAAGATGGCCACCCTGGATCTGTTCCACTACATCCGCCACCTTGAGGCCAATGGCCAGGCCGCGCAGCGCTACGAGATCGAGTTCTGGCGCAAGGTGTTCTACCCCCTCTCCTGCCTGGTGATGGTGGTGCTGTCGCTGCCCTTTGCCTACCTGCATTTCCGCTCCGGCGGCATCGCGGGCTACGTGTTCGGCGGGGTCATGGCGGGCATCAGCTTCTTCTTGCTGAACAACGTCTTCGGCTTTGCCGGCAACCTGCAGAACTGGTCGCCCTGGCTCACGGCAGCGGCGCCGGGGCTGATTTATTCGGTACTGTCGCTGGCCGCCTTTGCCTGGCTGGTGCTCAGGCGCTGATCATCGAAAGGCAAGCTTGAACGCCCCCACCGACATACGCGGCATCATCTTGCTGGCCCATGGCTCGCGCGACCCGCTATGGCGCGGCCCCATCGAGGCCGTGCGCGCCCAAATAGAGCAAGCGCAGCCCGGCCTGCCCGTGCGCTGCGCCTATCTGGAGCTGTGCACCCCTGGCCTGGCGGCGGCGGTGCAGGAGCTGGCCGCGCTGGGCGCGGGCACGGTGGCCGTCGTGCCCCTGTTCGTGGGCGCCGGGCGCCATGTGCGCGAAGACCTGCCGCGCATGGTGCAAGACCTGGGCCAGGCCTGGCCCCAGGTAAGGCTGAGCCTGCTGCCCCCAATTGGCGAGGACGCACGCCTGACGGCGCTGATGGCCCGCATCGCCTGCGAGGCCGTTTTGCAGGACCAAGGCGGCAGCGCTTAGATTCACGTTGCATAATTCGGCGACTTTTTAGCCGCTTTTCAGTATGAATCTGCACCAATTCCGCTTCGTGCAAGAGGCCGCCCGCCGCAACCTCAACCTGACCGAGGCCGCCAAGGCGCTGCACACCTCGCAGCCGGGCGTGTCCAAGGCCATCATCGAGCTGGAGGACGAGCTGGGTGTGGACATCTTCGCGCGCCACGGCAAGCGGCTCAAGCGCGTCACCGAGCCCGGCCAGCATGTGCTCAAGAGCATAGAGATCATCATGCGCGAGGTGGGCAACCTGAAGCGCATAGGCGAGCAGTTCAGCGCCCAGGACAGCGGCACCCTGTCGATCGCCACCACCCACACCCAGGCGCGCTACGTGCTGCCCATGCCCGTGGCCAGGCTGCGCGAGGCCTACCCCAAGGTCACCGTCAGCCTGCACCAGGCCACGCCGCATGAGGTGGCGCGCATGGTCATCGACGAGGTGGCCGAGATCGGCATGGCCACCGAGTCGCTGGCCGAATACCCCGACCTGGTCACCCTGCCCTGCTATGAATGGCAGCATGTGCTGGTGCTGCCGCCCAGCCACCCGCTGGCGGCCAAGGAGCGTGTTGGGCTGGAGGACATCGCCCACGAGTCGCTCATCACCTACCACCCCTCGTTCACCGGCCGCGGCAAGATCGACCAGGCCTTTGCCACGCGCAAGCTGCAGCCGCGCATCGTGCTGGAAGCCATAGACTCCGACGTCATCAAGACCTATGTGCGCCTGGGGCTAGGGGTGGGCATAGTCGCCGAGATGGCCATGCGCGACGACCCCGTGGGCGACCTGCTGGTGCGCCCCGTGGGCCATTTGTTCGGCCAGAGCGTGGCGCGCGTGGCCTTCAAGCGCGGCGCCTACCTGCGCAACTTCGTCTACAAGTTTGCCGAACTGCTCAGCGACCGCCTGAGCCGCGACCTGGTCGGCCGCGCCATGACCGGCCATGTCAACGACTACGAACTTTGAAAAACCCGTGAAACACCTCCGCCCGCCCGCCTTTCCCAGCCGCCTGCCCAACGTGGGCACGACCATCTTCAGCGTCATGTCGGCGCTGGCGCAGCAGCACCAGGCCGTGAACCTGGGCCAGGGTTTCCCTGACTTCCATTGCGACCCCAGGCTGGTGGACGCCGTCACCCACGCCATGCAAGCCGGCCACAACCAGTACCCGCCCATGGCCGGCATTCCTGCGCTGCGCCAGGCGGTTGCTACAAAAATAGAGGCACTCCACGCCCGCCAGTACGACGCTAACACCGAAATAACCATTACAGCCGGGGCCACGCAGGCCATCCTCACCGCCATCCTGGCCTGCGTGCAGCCGGGCGACGAGGTCATCGTGCTGGAGCCCTGCTACGACAGCTACGTACCCAACATCGAGCTGGCCGGCGGCGTGGTGGTGCGCGTGCCGCTGACGCCGGGCAGCTTCCGGCCCGACTTCGCAAAAATCGCCGCCGCCATCACGCCGCGCACGCGCCTGCTCATCATCAACAGCCCGCACAACCCCAGCGCCACCATCTGGACGGCCCAGGACATGCGCGCGCTGGAAGACCTGCTCGCGCCCACCAACGTGCTGCTGATCAGCGACGAGGTCTACGAGCACATGGTCTTCGACGGCGCCGAGCACCAGAGCGCCGCGCGCTTTGCCGGACTGGCGGCGCGCGCCTTCATCGTCTCCAGCTTCGGCAAGACCTTCCACGTCACCGGCTGGAAGGTGGGCACCGTGGCCGCGCCGGCCGCCATGACGGCGGAATTCCGCAAGGTGCACCAGTTCAACGTGTTCACCGTCAACACGCCCATGCAGCACGGCCTGGCCGAGTACCTGCAAGACGCCACGCCCTATCTGCAGCTACCCGCCTTCTACCAGGCCAAGCGCGACCTGTTCCGCCAGGGGCTGGCGGGCTCGCGCCTGAGGCTGCTGCCCAGCACCGGCAGCTACTTCCAGTGCGTGGACATCTCCGCCGTGAGCGACTTGAACGAGGCCGACTTCTGCCAATGGCTGACGCGCGAGATCGGCGTGACGGCGATTCCGCTGTCGGCCTTCTACGGCGATGGCTTCGACCAGAGCGTGGTGCGCTTTTGCTTCGCCAAGAAGGACGAGACGCTGCGCGCGGCCCTGGAGCGACTGCACAAGCTGTAATCCGGCAAGCCAATGCGGGCCATCCTGCTGCTGATTGCCGTGCTCATCTGCTACGGCTCGCTCTACCCGTTCAACTTCACGGCCAACGGCCACTGGCTGCGCCAGGGACTGACACTGTTCACCCAGCCCGACCTGCACATGGGCCGCGGCGACATGGTGGGCAATGTGCTGCTGTTTGCGCCCTATGGCCTGGTCGCCGCCCTGATCAACACCGGCAGCGCACGGCGCACCACGGCCCCGCTGGTGCTGCGCCTGGGCCTGGGCCTGCTGCTGGCGCTGGCCCTGCAGCTGGCCCAGCTGTGGCTGCCAAGCCGCGTGCCCGCCTTGAACGACGTGATTGCGAATACCGCAGGCATACTGCTGGGCGTGGCCGCGGGCTGGCTGGCGCGCGGCCTTGGGCCCGCCGGCGCCGGCCAGGCCGCCAGCGTCGCCCTGCAGCGCGCCCTGGCCCCCGCCGTGCTGATGCTGCTCTGGCTCGGCTATCAATGGTTTCCGCTGGTGCCGACGCTGGATCTGCAAAACATGATCAACGCGGTAAAGCCGCTGGTGCGCGCGCCACAGCTCGACGGGGTGCGCGCCCTGCACACGGCCCTGGCCTGGCTGGCGTTCTTCAGGCTCTGGCAGCTGACCACCGCCCGGCACACACCGCCCCTGGCGCTGGCGGCCGCGGCGCTGTGCATTCTGGGAGCCAAGCTGGTCATCGTTGGCGCCAGCATCTCGTTGACGAATCTGCTGGGCCTGGGCCTGGCCCTGGCCTGCCTGCCCTGGAGCCAGCACCGGGCGGCGCTGCCGGTGCTGATCATGGCCATGCTGGCCAGCCTGTTGGCCTCGGGGCTGGCGCCGTTCAACTGGTCCAGCGTGCCGCAGGCGTTTCACTGGATACCGTTCACCGGCATGCTGGAGGGCAGCATGGGCGTGAACCTGCTGAACCTGGTCGAAAAAAGTTATTTCTATGGCGCCGTGACCGTGCTCATGGCGGCCAGCGGCGCCCGCCCGCTGGCTGCCGCCATGGCTGTGGCCATCTGCCTGGCCGCTATCGAGGCCGCCCAGGTCTTCCTGCCGGGCCGGGTCGCGGAGACCACCGACCCCTTGCTGGCCCTGATCCTCGGCTATGTCATCGGGTTGCTGTCGGCGCGCGGCAAAAGCGCCGGCGCGCCGGCGCGCAAGTAGCCCGGGGCTGGCCCTGCCCGCCGCTCACAGCAGCACGATGTCGTACTGCTCCTGCCCCACGGCCGCCTCGGCCTGCAGCGAAATGGGCTTGCCTATGAAGTCCGACAGACCCGCCAGGTGCTGGCTTTCTTCGTCGAGGAACAAATCCACCACCTGGGGCGCGGCGATGACGCGGAACTCGCGCGGGTTGAACTGGCGCGCCTCGCGCAGCAGCTCGCGCAGGATGTCGTAGCACACGGTGCGCGCGGTCTTGACCTCGCCCACGCCGTGGCAGTTGGGGCAGGGTTCGCACAGCATATGCGCCAGCGACTCGCGCGTGCGCTTGCGCGTCATCTCCACCAGGCCCAGCTGCGAGAAGCCGCCCAGCATGGTCTTCACGCGGTCGCGCGCCAGCTGCTTCTTGAACTCGGCCAGCACGGCCGCCTGGTGATCCTCGCGCAGCATGTCAATGAAATCGGCGATCACGATGCCGCCCAGGTTGCGCAGCCGCAGCTGGCGCGCTATGGCGCCGGCGGCCTCCAGGTTGGTCTTGAAGATGGTGTCGTCAAAATTGCGCGCACCCACGTAGCCGCCGGTGTTCACGTCGATGGTCGTCAGCGCCTCGGTCTGATCCACGATGAGGTAGCCGCCCGACTTCAGCTCCACGCGCCGGCCCAGCGCGCGGGCGATTTCCTCGTCGATGGAATACAGGTCGAAGATGGGCCGCTCGCCCTTGTACAGCTGCAGCTTGGCCGCCGCCTGGGGCATGAACTCGCGGCCGAACTGCGCCAGCAGCGCAAACTGCTCGCGTGAATCCAGGCGTATGGTCTGCGTCTGCTCGCCCACCAGGTCGCGCAGCACGCGCTGCAGCAGGCTCAGGTCCTGGTACAGCAGCGAGGTGGGCGGGCGGCTCAAGGCCGCCTGGCGTATGCCGGCCCAGGTCTTGCGCAGGTAGGCGATGTCCTCGGCCAGTTCCTCGTCGCTGGCGTCCTCGCCATTGGTGCGCAAGATGAAGCCACCCCCGCCGCCCGTGGACTTGTCGCCCACCAGCGCCGCCAGGCGCGCGCGCAGCGCGTCGCGCTCGGCCGTGGGGATTTTTTGCGACACGCCGATATGGTCATCCTGCGGCAGAAACACCAGCAGCCGCCCGGCGATGCTGATCTGCGTGGACAGCCGCGCGCCCTTGCTGCCTATGGGGTCCTTGATGACCTGCACCATGAGCGACTGGCCCTCGAAGACCTGCTTTTCGATGGGCACGGGCGGCTCGCCCTTGCGCGCGAACATGGGTGCCTCGCCGCCCTCCTGGCGCTGCCAGACGTCGGCCACATGCAGGAAGGCCGCGCGCTCCAGGCCGATGTCGATGAAGGCCGACTGCATGCCCGGCAGCACGCGCGAAACCTTGCCCAGGTAGACGTTGCCGACCAGGCCCCGCTCCAGGGTGCGCTCCACGTGCAGCTCCTGCACGGCGCCGTTTTCGACCACCGCCACGCGCGTTTCCTGGGGCGACCAGTTGATGAGAATGTCTTGTTGCATGGGCTTTGCCAGATGAGGCGCCCATGATGCCTGAAACCGCCCGCATCGCGGGCCAGACGGCCAGGCTTACGCCGCCAGCCCCTGCATGCCGCGCATGAGCTGCGGCTGCAGGGCCACCACCTGCCCCAGCACGATCAAGGCGGGCGAACGCACCGCGTGCTGCTCGGCCAGCTGCGGCAAGTCTTGCAGCGTGCCGGTGATGCAGCGCTGGCTGGGCAGCGAGGCCTGCTCCACCAGCGCGGCCGGCGTGTCGGTGGGCAGGCCATGGCGTGCCAGCTCACGGCAAATGGTGGCCAGGTTGCCCACGCCCATGTAGATGACCACGGTCTGGCGCGGGCGCGCCAGCGCCTCCCAGTCCAGCGACAGTTCGTTGTTGGCGCGCAGATGGCCGGTGGCAAACACCAGCGTCGCGGCGTGGTCGCGATGCGTCAGAGGTATGCCGGCGCAGGCGCCCGCGCCCTGCGCCGCTGTGATGCCGGGCACCACGTCGAAGGCAATGCCGGCCTCGGCCAGTGCCTGGGCCTCCTCGCCGCCGCGGCCGAAGATGAAGCCGTCCCCGCCCTTGAGCCGCACCAGCGAGCGCCCGCTGCGCGCCAGGCGCACCATCAGGTCGATGATGGATTCCTGCGGCAACGTGTGGCGCGAGGACTCCTTGCCCACGTAGACTAGTTCGGCATCCTCGGGCACATAGCGCAGCACCTCCTTGCCGACCAGGTTGTCATACAGCACCAGGCGTGCGCCGCGCAGCGCCTTCACGGCGCGCAGCGTGAGCAGCTCCGGGTCGCCGGGGCCGGCACCCACCAGGGTCACGCGCCCCTGGGGCGTGGGGCCGTCGGGCTCATCGGCGGTGGGTGCGGCGGTGAACCAGCGCACATCTTCTACGAAGCTCATGTCGGTCTTTCCTGGGCGGATCGTGGTGTGGGCTCCAATGTTCAAAGACTGCAAAGGATTCGTCGTTGACCAATGTCAAGGACAGCTTGCGGCCTGAGCGGCGACCATGCCGTCATCCGTCTGGCTGCATGCGCTGCATGCGTGCCAGCACTCACGATCCCACCCCATCCATGACCAGAACCGCATTCCTAGCCCTCAGCCTGACACTGGCCGCGGCGGCGGCCGGCGCACAAGCGCCGGCTGCCCCGACGCCCGAGCGCAGCGCCCAGCTGGTGCGCATGGTGCGCCAGGACTGCGGCTCCTGCCACGGCATGCAGCTCACCGGCGGCCTGGGCCCGGCGCTCACGCGCGAGGCGCTGGCCGCCAAGCCGCCCGAATACCTGGCCGCCATCATCACCCACGGCCTTCCCGGCACGCCCATGCCGCCCTGGAGCGCCCTGCTCACGCCGGGCGAGGCGCGCTGGATCGCCGAGCAGCTGGCCAACGGATTCCCCGAAGAAGCAAGAAAGCAGACCCGATGAAAAGGCGCTCCCTGCTGTCACTCACCGCTGGCGCGTCGCTGCTGGCCGGTGGTTGCGCAGCCACCAAGACCCCCAACACCACTGCCGCAGCCGGCGCCGTGCAAGGCACGGGCGACATGGGCGTGGTGGTCGAGCGCGCCGCTGGCGCGCTCACCCTCGTCAACACCAGCCGGCGCCAGGCCGTGGGGCGCGTCCAGGGCCTGGGCGACCTGTCCCACGCCTCGGTGGTGTTCTCACGCGATGCGCGCTACGCCTATGTCTTCGGCCGCGACGGCGGCCTGACGCGCGTGGATCTGCTGGAGCAACGCATCACCCACCGCGTCATGCAGGCCGGCAACTCGATTGGCGGCGCCATCAGCGCCGACGGCAGCCTGGTGGTGGCGCAGAACTACCAGCCCGGCGGCATCAAGGTGTTCGACGCCCATACGCTCGAATTGCTGGCCGATGTGCCCGCCACCATGCCCGGCGGCGAACGCTCGCGCGTCGTGGGGCTGGCCGACCTGCCGCAGCAGCGCTTCATCTACAGCCTGTTCGATGCCGAGGCGATCTGCATTGCCGACTGCAGCAACCCGCGCCAGCCACGCATCACCACCCTGCAAGGCATTGGGCGCCAGCCCTACGACGCCCTGCTCTCGCCCAATGGCCGCCACTA
>JAFEES010000006.1 GCA_018240995.1 Pseudomonadota bacterium
GGGTACATCCGTCATGCCCGCGCAGGCGGGCATCCAGCCTTTGCCCAAGGCAATGGATTCCCGCCTTCGCGGGAATGACGATGGCGTAGATCAGCCCCCCTACACTCACGCCCCATGCAGGGCCAACTTTTTTCCCAGGACTTTCTCGCGCGCGGCATTCTGGAAACGCCGCCGTTCCAGCAGCTGGAGGGCGAGCGCTTCGACGACTTTCGCGCCGCCCTGCACGCCATCTACGCCGGCCTGGACGCCGCCGCCACCCTCAACGAGGCGCAGACCGAGGCCCTGGTCATCACCAAGGTGCTCACCGCCCTGGGCTGGGGCGAGGACTTTCTGCCCCAGGTGAACCTGTCGGGCAGGCGCCGCGAGGATGTGCCCGACGTACTGCTGTTCGCCAGCGCCGACAAGAAGGCCGCCGCCCTGCCGCTCAAGGACGACCAGCGCTATCGCCACGGCATCGCCCTGCTGGAGGCCAAGCGCTGGCTGCGCCCGCTGGACCGCGGCGACATCAGCGAAGCGCACGACCCCGACGCGCCATCGTCGCAAATGCTGCGCTACCTGAGCCGCGCCGACGTGGTCAGCGACCGCGCCGTGAAATGGGGCATGCTGACCAACGGCTGCGTGTGGCGCCTGTACTGGCAGGACGCGCGCTCGCGCTCGGAGGAATTCTTCGAGGTGGACGTGGCCTGCGCCCTGGGCCTGGCCGGCATGCAGCCCACGCTGGACGAGGTGGCGCCCGCGCATGCGCTGCGCCTGTTCTACCTGATGTTCCAGCGCGCCGCCTTTTTGCCGCAGGACTGGGACGGCGCGGGCCGCAGCTTTCACGCCTATGCGCTCAACGAGGCGCGGCTGTACGAAGAAAAAGTCTCGCAAGATCTGGGCGCGCGGGTGTTTGGCGAGGTCTTTCCGCAGCTGGCCGACGCCCTCACGCGCTGGGACCTGCAGGCGCAAACGCACCAGGTGGGCTACGGCCAGTTCACCCGGCCGCAGTTCACCGCAGCCTACCTCGACGAGGTGCGCGAGGCCACGCTGGTGCTGCTGTACCGCCTGCTGTTTCTGTTCTACGCCGAGGACAGGCGCCTGCTGCCCGTGCATGACGAGCGCTACGCACCCTACAGCGTGCGCCGCATACGCCAGGAGGTGCGCGACAAGATGGATTCAGGCGCCAAGTGGTCCAGCACCGTGGGGCGTATCTGGCTCGATCTGCGTGCGTCCTTCATCCTCATCAACGTGGGCGACGACGGCATAGGCATGCCCGCCTACAACGGCGGCCTGTTCGCCCGCGCCCGCGCCCCGCTGCTCGAACGCGTGACCGTGCCCGACAAGATCATGGCGCCGATCATCGACGCGCTGTCGCGCCGCACAGAGGAAGTCATCAAGGGCTGGATCAACTACCGCGACCTGTCCGTGGCCCACCTGGGCGGCATTTACGAACGCCTGCTCGAATACACGCTGGTGCACGAGGTGCAGGCGCGCGACGACTTTCGTGACAAGCCCGAGATCGACCGCGTCGTAGCCCAGCCCGCCAGCTTTGCGCGCAAGGTTTCGGGCAGCTACTACACGCACGACGACCTGGTGCGCCTGGTGCTGCGCGAGTCCGTCGGCCTGCTGGCGCGCGAGCGCCTGGCCGCCTTCGACGCGCATCTCCACAAGCTGGGCAAGAAGACCGCGCTCAACCCCGGCGACTGGGACGCGCTCGACGCCAAGGACCCGGCCAGCGCCATCCTGGAGCTGAAGATTTGCGACCCCGCCATGGGCAGCGGCCACTTTCTGGTGGCGCTGGTGGACGACCTGGCCGACCGCGTGCTGGAGGCCATCGCCCTGGCCACCGAGCGCGTCAACGCCGCGCCCTGGGCCGCGCACCTGCATGAGGCCGGCCGCCCCTGGCAAAGCCCGGTGCTGCAGCGCGTGGCCGGCATACGCGCGGCCATCAAGGCCCAGGCACGCGAGCGCGGCTGGGCCGTGACCGACGCGCAGCTGGACGACCGCCACATCGTGCGCCGCATGATCTTGAAGAAGGCCATCTTCGGCGTGGACAAGAACCCCATGGCCGTGGAGCTGGCCAAGACCGCGCTGTGGCTGCACACCTTCACCGTGGGCGCGCCGCTGTCCTTTCTGGACCACCACCTGCAGGTGGGCGACAGCCTGCACGGCGAGCGCCTGCCCACGGTGCAGCGCGGCCTGCAGGCGCTGGGCGCGCTGCTGCTGCAAAGCGAGTTCGACCGCCTGGGCCGCGCCGCGCGCAACCTGGCCCAGGTGGCCGACCTGACCGACGTGGACATGGCCGAGGCCCGCCTGTCCAAAGAGCTGGCCGAGGCCGCCACCGCCGACATGGCGCCGCTGCGCGCCGTGCTGGACTTTTGGCGCGCGCTGCGCTGGCTGATACCCGGCTGGCCCGTGGCCAAGGCCGCGCAGCTGGCCAAGCTGCTGCCGAATGTGGACGGCCAGCCCCACCCCTGGCTGCAGGGCATAGCCCAGCTGCTCAACCCCGGCGTGAACCTGGTGGCCGTGCTGGGCGCGGGGCAGTTGCCGGGCAGCGGCGCCGCCGTGCAGGCCGCCAACGAATTGATAGCAGCCGCGCGCCAGCTGGCACGCGGCGAGAGCTTCTTCCACTGGTGGACGGCGTTTCCCACCGTGTTCGGCGCCGGCGGGCCGGGCGGTTTCGACGCCGTCATCGGCAACCCGCCCTGGGATCGCATCAAGCTGCAAGAGGTGGAATGGTTCGCAGAGCGCGACCTGCAGATTGCCGCCCAGGCCCGCGCCGCCGACCGCAAGGCCCTGATTGCCGCCCTGCAGCAGCAGCAATCCCCCCTATGGGCCAGCTACCAGCAGGCCGTGGCGCGCGCCGAGACCAATGCCCGCGTACTGGGCAACGGCAAGCAGGGCGCGGGCGACTACCCGCTCTTGGGCGGCGGCGACGTGAACCTGTACAGCCTGTTTGTCGAGCGTGCGCAAACGCTCATTCACCCCCATGGCTTGGCGGCTCTACTCACGCCCAGCGGCATTGCCGCCGACAAAGGGGCTGCGGAATTCTTCAAAAGCATCGCCACTACACAACGCCTCGGCGCTTTGTATGACTTCGAGAACAAGGGAGTATTTTTTCCCGACGTACATGACAACTTCAAGTTCGTCTGCCTCGTTTTTGGTGGCCCACAACGCACATTTGCCCAAACGTCGTGCGCCTACTATCTGCGCAGCCTAGACGAGTTGCTGGCCCAAGAGACAGCCGGCGAGATACTGCACCTGAGCGCCGAAGACTTCGCACTGGTCAACCCCAACACGGGCGCCGCGCCCATCTTCCGCAACCGGCGCGATGCAGATATCACCATGCGCATTTACCGCCAGCATCCGGTGCTGATACGTCACGGTGGAAATAAGGCAAGCACGGGCACCCAACCCGATGCCAAAACCTGGCCCGTGAAGTACACCACCATGTTTCACATGACCAACGATTCACGGTTGTTTCTCACCCGTGCCGAGCTGGGTGCTAAAGGATTCACACCAACAACGTTGAGCCATTGGCTAAGGAATGGCTCTTGTGCAGTACCCCTGCTCGTAGGCAAGACGATTTGGCACTTTGACCATCGCGCCAACCACGCGAGTGTGAACACAGGCAACCTGCAAGTCGCATCCAGCTCGATCGAAGTGACCCGCGCTGAAAAGGCTGACCCGAACTTCGCGCCAGAGCCTCAGTACTGGGTTGCTGCGCCGCCTGCGGGCGATGCTGCTCTCGACTGGGCTATCGGATTTCGGGACATCACCAACCCAACCAACGCACGTACCGCCATTGGCGCCATCGTTCCCTACCGCCTTGCCGGCAACACCTTGCCGCTGCTCGTGCCCGACAACGATGCCCCGCCCGCCGCGCAGTGGATGCCCCTTCTGTTGGCCAACTTCAACAGTCTTGCGTTCGACTACGTAACCCGGCAGAAGGCCAAGTGGACTCACCTCAACTGGTTCATTCTTGAGCAACTACCCGTCATCCCCCCCGCGCGCTTCGACGAACCCCTGCCCGCCCCCTTCACCACCGCCATGCGCGCCGCAAGGCTGATGAACGGCCACCACCCCCGGCCCACGGTGGCCGACTTCATCATCCCCCAGGTGCTGGCCCTGTCCTACACCGCGCACGACCTGGCGCCGTTTGCGCGCGACCTGGGCTATGTGGACGCGGCCGGCCAGGTGCTGCCGCCCCTGCCCTGGGACGAGGAGCAGCGCCGCGCCCGCCTGGCGGCGCTGGATGCGGTGTTCTTCTGGCTCTACGGCCTGGGCGCGGAAGATGCGGCCTATGTGCTGGATACCTTCCCCATCGTGCGCGCGCAAGACGAACGCGCCTTTGGCCGCTACCGCACGCAAGGCGATGTGCTTGCGGCGCTGGCGTTGCTGAATGACGCTTAAAAAAGATAGCTGTTGACGCTTTATAGATAAGCGCTAGAGGCTGTTTTTTCTTGATTTTTGCCACTCCCTGCACAGGCCGGCGGAGGTTGTGGCTGTTACTCCCTCCCCTTTCGGGGGAGGGTGGGGGTGGGGGCCAGCGACGCTCACGTGCTCATGCCGGCAAGATGCCGGCGCTCCAGCCCCCATCCCAACCTTCCCCCAGAGGGGGAAGGAGCAAAAGCCAGGCCCCGATCAGCGCCGCAGCAGCGACCACACCAGGTCAATGCCCGCCGCGACCAGGTCGAACTGGTCGTCCTTTCTGCCCTCGAAGCGTTCGCGCTGGCGCGCGCGCTCCTCGCGCGTGCGGTTGCGCTCCAGGGCGATGAGGGCGTCGGCCAGGGCCTCGGGCGTGTGTTCGGCGGCCTGGGCTGCCGCCTGCCGGGCGGCTTGGCCGTGGCGCTGCAGGGCCTTGTCCACGGCCTGCGGGTCGAGCAGCGACAGGGCCGAACGGCAGTAGGGGCAGGCGTGGTCGTTGCGTATGTCCACGGCGCCGCCGCAGCTGGTGCAGGCGATGGTGCCCACGCGCCGGGCCAGGGCCTCTATCTCCAGCTTGGAGAGGTGACGCACAAAGCCCTTTTCGACCATGAACGAGCCGAAGGTGGAAAAGCGCCCGTGGCGCGCCGCGCAGCGGTAGGTGACGTAGCGCCCGCCCTGGGCCAGGTCGTAGCCCTTGACCAGGCCCTGGCTGCAGCGCGGGCAGCGCAGGTTGCCCGCCAGCGGCCGGTGTGCCTCGCCGCGGCGCTCGTAGAGCAGCGCGAACAGCTGCAGCACCGAAGCCGGCGCCAGGCGCGTGTTTTCCTGCGGGTCGAACCACAGGCCCTGGCAGGCAAAGCACAGGTCCAAATCGAGCGCGCTGCCGTCGGTGGCGGTAAAGCGGCGTGTCTCGGCCGGTTGGCGGCAGGAGGGGCACAGCGAGGTCGGGTGCATGGTAATGGGGATGGTAGCGCCTGCGCGGGCTTGCCAAGGCCGGCCATGCAGTCCATTCGGCACACCCTGCAACCCAGGGTTATCCCTAGGATTGACTGTTAAACTTTGCGATATTTCTTACAGCCCGCAGCAGGCGCGCAGACGCCATGCGGGGGCGGTTTTTGATCTGGAGTTTGTGTGTCCTCTTCCTCGTCCTCGCGTATCCAGCACCCGGGCCTGGCCCAGAAGATCATGAGCGCCGCGCAGGCCGCGGCCTTGATTCCGGCGGGCGCCACCGTCGGCATGAGCGGCTTCACCGGCTCCGGCCACCCCAAGCTGGTGCCGCAGGCGCTGGCGGCGCGCATAGCGGCCGAGCATGCCGCGGGCCGGCCCTTCCAGGTGAATGTGTGGACGGGCGCCTCGACCTCGCCCGAGCTGGACGGCGCGCTGGCCAAGGTGGGTGGCATGCGCCAGCGTCTGCCGTTCCAGTCCGACCCGCTGTGCCGCAACAAGATCAATGCCGGCGAGCTGCATTACCTGGACATCCACCTGTCGCATGTGGCGCAGCAGGCCTGGTTCGGCTTTCTGGGCCCTATGCAGGTGGCGGTGGTGGAGGTACTGGGCATACTGCCCGACGGGCGCCTGATCCCCTCGGCAGCGGTGGGCAACAACAAGACCTGGCTGGACATTGCCGACAAGGTGATCCTGGAGGTCAACAGCCTGCCCCCGAGGGAGATGGAGGGCATGCACGACATCTACTACGGCACGGCCATTCCGCCGCGGCGCCAGCCCATCCACCTGACGCAACCAATCGAGCGCATCGGCGAGCCCTATCTGCGCGTGGACCCGGCCAAGGTGATCGCCGTGGTCGAGACGCACCATGGCGACCGCGACACGGCCTTTGCCCGGCCCGACGCGGTATCCAGGCAGATCGCGGCGCACATCATCGACTTCCTGGCGCATGAGGTGAAGCTGGGCCGACTGCCCAAGGCCATGCTGCCGCTGCAGTCGGGCGTGGGCAATGTGGCGAACGCCGTGCTGGCCGGGCTGCTGGATGGCCCGTTCGACGACCTGCTGGGCTTTACCGAGGTGCTGCAGGACGGCATGCTGGAGCTGATCAAGCGCGGCAAGATGGCGGCGGCCTCGGCCACCGCCATATCCCTGAGCCGCGATGCGCTGAAGGACTTCACCGACAACATCGATTTTTACCGCCAGCGCATCGTGCTGCGCCCGCAGGAAATCAGCAACCACCCCGAGCTGGTGCGCCGCCTGGGCGTGATCGCCATGAACGCCATGATCGAGGCCGACATCTACGGCAACGTGAACTCCACCCACCTCATGGGCAGCGGCATGATGAACGGCATAGGCGGCTCGGGCGACTACGCGCGCAACGGCTACCTGTCGTTCTTCGTCACGCCCTCGGTGGCCAAGGGCGGCGACGTGAGCTGCATCGTGCCCATGGTCTCGCATGTGGACCACACCGAGCACGACACGCAGATCATCGTCACCGAGCAGGGCCTGGCCGACCTGCGCGGCCTGTCGCCGCGCCAGCGCGCGCAAGTCATCATCGACAACTGCGCCCACCCCGAATGGCGCCCCATGCTGCAGGACTACTTCGACCGCGCGCAACGGCAGGGTGCGCAGCACACGCCGCACCTGCTGGGCGAGGCCCTGAGCTGGCACCAGCGCTGCCTGGAGACGGGCAGCATGCGCGCCACCGAGGACGCGCTGGCGGCTGTCGCCTGAGCGCTGCAGGGGCGGGGGGTAAGAGGCATGATGCAGGCATTGCAACCCACATTGCCCCGCACCATGCCGATCTGGAAAAAACCCCTGAACCTCGAAATGCTCCGCAGCGCCCACGCCAACACGGCGATCGAGCACCTGGGCATTGAAATTACCGAAATCGGCGACGACTTCCTGCGCGGCCGGGTGCCGGTGGACGCGCGCACCAAGCAGCCCTACGGCCTGCTGCACGGCGGCGTGAGCGTGGTGCTGGCCGAGACGCTGGGATCCATGGGCGCCTTCTATTCCTGCCCCGAAGGCCACCGCGCCGTGGGCCTGGACATCAACGCCAACCACCTGCGCGCGGCTACCCAGGGCTGGGTCACGGGCACGGCGCGACCGGTGCACATCGGCAAGACCACCCAGGTCTGGCAGATCGACATGGTGAACGACGAGGGGCAGCCGACCTGCGTCTCGCGCATCACCATGGCCATACTGGCGCCGCGCTGAGCCGCACGGCACATATCAGCCGGCCCGGCGGGGCGTCAGAAGCGGTGCGTGATGCCCAGGCCCACGCCCGAGGGGCTTTGGCCCGGCTTCATGCCCGGGATGCTGTTGGCCGACAGGTTGTAGGCCGCCGTGGCGCCGTTGGCGATGCGCGTGTAGGCGCCCCACAGGTCGGTGCGCTTGGACAGGCGGTAGGTGTAGCCCAGCGACACCTGGCTTGCGCCCGAGTCCGTGCCCGGTATGCCTATGCCGCCCAGCTGCTTGGTGGCGTTGCCGCTGGCGGAGCCGGCCCTGACGTAGGAGGCCTGCAACTGGTGCTGCTCGCCCAGGTCATGCGTCACGGCCAGCTGCCAGGCATTGCGCTTGAGCGACTGGCCGGCGGCCGGCTGGTAGCTCAGGCGCTCCCAGCTGGCGCGCAGCCGCGTCGGCCCGAACGAATAGGCCGCCGCCAGGCGATGGGCCTCGTCCCTGCTGCCGGCGTAGAAGTAGGAGCGGTGCTGCTCGTAGCCCCAGGTGGCGTACAGCGGGCCATTGTTGTAGGTCACCAGGCTGCCGAACATGTCGGGCGATGACGTGGCCGTCTTCTCCTCGGGCATGGCATAGGCCAGGCGCAGCGCCCAGCCGCCCAGGTTGGGCGACCAGTACTGCACCAGGTTGGGCTGGCGCCGGTCGAACGAGGCCGGCGACTGGGCGTTGGTGGCCGTGGCGAAGCCGTTGCCCATGATGGAGTTGGAGGCGAAGATGCCGGCGGTGAAGGGGTCGATGGCATACACCGAGGTGAAGCGCAGCGGCGCCTCCCACTGGCCCAGCACCAGCTGGCCGGCCGGGGTCACCAGGCCTATGCCGGTGTTGCGCCCGCCCCAGGGGCCGTCGCCCGTGTCCACGCGCACATTGGTCTCGATCTGGGCCCACACGGCCATGCCGCCGCCCAGGTCCTCGCGCACCCTGAAACCCAGCACCGACAGGTTGTTGGACAGCCGGTTCTGGGACAGCGCCGGGGCGCCGCCGCCCGCGGCGCGCACATGCTCCACATCGACCTTCAAAAAGCCATAGATGTTGAGCGAGTTGCCGCCGTTTCCATTGGCCTGTGCCTGCACGGCGAAGGGGGCCAGGCCGCCCAGGGCGACGGCCAGCAGGCTTTGCGTTGCACGTTTCATAGAACTCCTCATGTCTCCGGGTTGTTGTTGTTGCGATTAATTGGACTGGTGCTAGTGCAGCGTTCGACGCTGCACTAGACGGGCGCGCAGGCCACGGCCTTGATCTCGACCACCATGTCCGGGTGCGGCAGGGCGCGCACCACTACCGTGGTGCGCGTGGGCACGGGTGCGTCACCGGGGAAGAACTCGGCATAGGCGGCGTTGAAGGCGGCGAAGTCCTCTGCCCGCACCAGGTACACGGTCATGTCCACGCAGTCGGCCAGGCCGGCGCCGGCCTCCTGCAGGATGGCATCCACGTTGGCCAGCACGCGCCGGGTCTGCACGGCAACGTCGCGCTGCACCGCGTCGCCGTCACGCCGCACGCCGTCGATCTCGCCGCCGGGCAGGCGCGCGCTGACGCCGGCCACGTAGATGGTGGCGCCGACGCGGCGCCAGCGTGCGTAGTTGCCCAGGGGGCGGGGCAGGGCGGCGCCGCTCATGCGTGCTCCACGTCCTGGTTCAGCAGCGCCACGCGCTCCCACAGCGCGTCGGCCCAGGCCGCGTCCGCCGCCACGAAGGGCGGGCGCACATGGCGCCAGCCCGGCTCGCCCAGGCGCCGGGCCACCACATGCTTGAGTGCCGGGATCATGGGGTGGGCCTGGAACAGGTTGCGCACCTCCTTCAGGCGTTCCTGCACCGCATCGAAGCCGGGCGCGCCCCACAGCCGCAGGGCCTGGACGATGGCCCCGGGCTGCACGTTGGCCGTGGCCGAGATGCAGCCCGCGGCGCCCAGCGGCAGGGCCTTTTCCAGCAGCGACTCGGACGCCGGGAAGACCTCGAAGCCGGGAAACTCGCGCAGCATGCGCTCGGTGTTGGCCCAGTCGCCCGAGCTGTCCTTGATGCCGACCACGGTCTGTGGATAGGCCTTGATGAGGCGCTCGATCAGCGTGCAGGTGATGGGCACGCCGGTGAACTGGGGGATGTGGTACAGGTAGAGCCTGAGGGCGGCGGAGCCCACGCCGTCGATGATGTTCGCGTAATAGGCAAACAGGCCGTCGTCGGACGCCGGCTTGAAGAAGAACGGCGGCAGCGTCAGCGTGCCGGCGCAGCCCAGCTCCACGGCGCGGCGCGTCAGCGCAATGGTTTCGGGCAGCGCGCACAGGCCCACGCCGGGCAGCAGGGCCGCGGGCGGCAGGCCGGCATCGGCCAGGGCATCGAGCAGATCCATTTTCTCGGCGAACGCCAGCGAATTGGCCTCGCTGTTGGTGCCGAACACGGCCAGTCCCGCACCCTGGGATACCAGCGAACGGCAGAACGCGATGAAGGCCGGCTGGTTTACCGACAGGTCGGCGTGGAAGGGCGTGAGGGCCGGCACGAATACTCGGGGCGCGCGATGGGTCTGCATGGTGTCGAAAGCCTTCTGTGGGTGGAGGAAGCGGTCAGCGCGTGTCGCGCATGAATTGCAGGATCTGCGGGCCCAGGGTCTCCTCGCCGCTATTGAAGTGCGCGACGATGGAGGTGTGGTTGTGCCGTGGCAGGCTGGTGAAACGCGTCTCGGCCGTGCGGGCGCTGGCCAGGGCGGCTTCATAAAACTCCTGGCCGTAGCGATCCAGGTGCGGGTTCTCGTACTGCGCCACGGCGACCAGCAGCGGCACGTTGCTGGTGCCCACATGACTGGCCGGCGAGCGCCGCGCGTACAGCGATTCGTCCGCGCCGAAATAGGCCCGCACGCCGCCCGCGTTCGGGTTGTCGGGCAGCACATCGGCGCGCAGGCGCGCGCTCACCAGCATGGCGCCCGCCACCTCGCCGTCCCGCGGGCGGCCGGCCACGGCCGGGTCCAGCAGCGCGCTGGCGACATGCGCGCCGCCGGCCGAATGGCCCATGAGGAAGATGCGCCGCGCGTCGCCGCCGAAGCGCTCGATGTTCTGCCGCACCCAGCGCAGGGCGGCGAGCACGTCCTCGGCGCCGGCCGGGTAGGGCGCATCGGGCGCCAGCCGGTATTCCACGTTCACGGCCACGCAGCCCTGGCGCGCGAACCAGTAGGCGACGTTGTCGTAGATGGCGCCGTTGGCGCTCTTGTTGCCGCGTATGAAGGCGCCACCATGGAAGAACAGCAGCACGTCGCGCCGCTCGCCTTGCCACTCGGCGCGGGCATAGACGTCGAGCCGCTGGCGCGGCGCGGCGCCATAGGCCTGGTCGCGCAGCACCTCTATGCCGGCGTTGTCCGCCTGCTGCACCAGGGGCGTATAGGTGCGCACCACCAGGTCGCGGTGCCGGTTGATGTCCTGCGCCCAGACGGGCCCCACGGCGTCGAGCAGCGCCTGCTCTTGCGCGCCTAGCGATCCAAACGGTTCCGATGTTTGCGTCATGTCAAAATTATACACAATACTGTTTTGGTATACCAAGAAAAAGTTGTGTACTACAATTTAAGCGTCGGTGTATAAACGACACATCCATAAACCCAACGCAGGACGATCCATGCAGAAACTCAGACATATCGCGCTCTCCGTCAGCGATCCCGAAGCCGCCGCGCAGTTTTTCGAGCAGGCCTTCGGCATGACCCGTGCCGGGCGCGCCATGCGCGGCTGGTACATGACCGACGGCGTCATCAACGTGGCCCTGCTGAACTTTGGCGACGAGCCCGTGCCCGGCTACGAGGATCAGCCGGACGTGCGCGGCGTGATCCACTTCGGCATGTGGGTGGACAACCTGGAGGAGGCCGGCCAGCGCGTGATCGATGCCGGCGGCAAGTACCTCACGGGCCGCAAGGAGACCGACCCGAACGTGTTCTACGAGGTCAAGTACACCACCCCCGACGGCATCGTGTTCGACATGACCGAGTCGGGCTGGAAGGGCGCCGTCAAGGAAGTCGCCCCGGTGACCCAGGCACTGGCTGCGCAGGGCTGAGGCACATGACACGCGCGCCCGTGCTGGCATTGATCCCCCTGCCGGCCGCCGCCCGCGCGGCGCTGGCCGAGCGCTACCAGTTGCACGAGGCACCCGCCGACGGCAAAGGCGCGGTGCCACCCTGGGAGCGCATCGAGGCCGTGGTCACCAATGGCACGACGGGCCTCACCGCGCGGCAGATGGCGCAGATGCCGGCGCTGCGCATCTGCTGCGCGTTTGGCGTGGGTTACGAGGGCGTGGACACCGCCGCCGCCGCGGCGCGCGGCATCGTGGTGACCAACGCCCCCAACACCAACGCCGAAACCGTGGCCGACCATGCGCTGGGCTTCATGCTGAGCCTGAGCCGCGACTACGCCGGGTTGACGGCTGCCGTGCGCAGCGGCGGCTGGAATGGCGCGCGCGCCGCGCGCCCCACCTTGAGCGGCGCCACGCTGGGCATCATCGGCATGGGCAGCATAGGCCAGGCCATTGCCCGGCGCGCCCAGGGCTTCGGCATGCACATCCGCTACCACGCCCGCCATGCGCGCGGCGAGCTGCCGTACGAACACATGGGCGAGCTGCTGTCCATGGCCGCCGCCAGCGACTACCTGGTGGCCGCCTGCCCGGGCGGGCCGGCGACGCGGCATATCGTCAACGCGCAGGTGCTGCGGGCGCTGGGCCCGCAGGGCTTTTTCGTGAACGTGGCGCGCGGCTCGGTGGTGCATACCGGCGACCTGATCCAGGCGCTGCAGCGTGGCCTGATCGCCGGTGCCGGCCTGGACGTGCTGGAGACCGAGCCCGAGGTGCCGCCCGAGCTGCTGCAGCTGGCCAACGTGCAGATCACGCCGCATGTCGCCGGCCGCTCGCCGGTGGCGCAGGCGGCGCAGACCGAGGCGCTGCTGGCCAGCCTGGCCAGCCACTTTGCCGGCCACAGGCCCGCCCTGGCCGTTCACGCCTGACATCAGGAGTCCAGCGTGGCACCAAGGGGGCGTCAAACGCCCCCTTTTCGTTTTATCGTCCGGCCCGCCGCCTGCGGCCCGGCCAAAAAAAAAGAGGGGAGCCCCACCAGGCTCGCCCCCCTCCGTGGAATGGCCCGAAGACCTCAGGACGGTTTGTTCGGCTCCTTCTTGCCTTCGGTCTTGGACGCCACCAGATGCGGCGGCGGCGGCACGACGAAGCGCTCCAGCCGGTACTGGTCAAAGCTCTCCAGGTTGCGCTCCCAGACCTCGGCGCGGTGCGTACCGTCCTGCGGTATCTGCGTCATGTCGCAATAGACCTCGACGTTGTTGCCGTCGGGATCCTTGAACACCAGGAACAGGTTGTTGCCCGGGCCGTGGCGGCCTATGCCGCGCACGATCTCCACGCCATGCTCCTGCAGCACCTTGACCGAGCGCTCCATCTCCTCCTCGCTGTCGATCAGGTAGGAGAAATGCTCCAGGCCCGGCCGCGAATAGCGCGGCAGGTCGTTGAAGTCCGGCGAGTCCTCGGGCAGCTGGGCCAAGGCCAGGTCGTGGTGGTCGGTGCCCGCGCGCAGGAACACCATCTTGTCGCCGATCCAGTCCGACACCTCCAGGCCCAGCACCTCGGTATAAAAGCGCGCCGACTTCTGGATGTCGCGCACCATCAGCACCATGTGGCCAAGGCGGCGGGGTTTGAGCTTGCTCATGACGGTTCTCCTCAAGGGTGGGGCTACAGGGCCGTGGCCGAGGCCAGGGCCGGGCTGGCGGCGCCCGTCTGCGGGCCCGATGCCGCCACGACATGGTTCTCGATGGCGCCGATCTGGTCGATGCTCGCCACCATCACGTCGCCCGGCTTGAGGAACCGGCCGCGCCCCATGCCCACGCCGGTGGGCGTGCCGGTGGCGATCAGGTCGCCGGGCTTGAGCGTGAGCATGCTCGACAGGTAGGCGATCTGCTCGGCGATGTTGAAGATCATGCCGCTGGTGCTGGCGTCCTGCATGCTCTCGCCGTTCACCGTGAGGCGCATGCGCAGGTCCATGGGGTCCTTGATGCAGGCATGGGGCACGAACCACGGGCCCATGGGCGCGAAGGTGTCGAAGCTCTTGCCGCGGAACCAGTCGTGCGAGAACGGGTAGTCGGAGCGGCGCGTGAGGTCGCGCGCGCTGACGTCGTTGATGACCGTGTAGCCGGCGATGTGCTCGTAGGCGCGCTCGGGCGTGATGTTGCGCCCGCCCCGGCCTATGACCACGGCCAGCTCCACCTCCCAGTCCAGCTTCTGGGTGTTGGCCGGCATGACCACGGCGCTCTTGGTCGGCGTGATGCTGGTCTCGGCCTTCATGAAGATGAAGGGCGAGCTTTCGCTGCGCGCGGCCAGCTTGGTGCCCATCTCGGCCGCGTGCTCGTAGTAGTTGGAGGCCGTGGCGAAGATGCGCGCCGGCGCGTAGGGCACGCCCAGGGCGCCGGTCTGTGGCGCCAGGGTGACGCGGCGCTCGCGCAGGGCCTGCGCCGCTGCGGCCAGGGCCGCGACCTGGTCGGCCGAGGCCTCCCAGGCGGCCAGCAGCGCGCCCAGCTCGGCGGGCAGCGCGGGCGCCGCGGGCACGGCCGCGCGCACCGCGGCCTCGGCGTCGTAGACCACGCCATCAACCACCAGGCCCATGCGCGGGCGCGCGCCGGCGCTCTCCTGTGCCGCATAGGCGGCAATTGCGAAATTCTTCATAGCTTCCTTCTTTCCTCGATCACATCGTTCAATCAACACTGATACCGGAGTTCTTCAGCACCTTGCCCCAGGTGGCCACCTCCCGCTGGATCTGCGCGCCAAAGGCGACACGCGTGGTGAACTGCGGCACCACGCCGGCCTCCTCCAGCTTTTGCACCATGGCCGGGTCGTGCTTCATCTTCACCACCTCGGCGGCGATACGATCCAACACCTCCGCGGGTGTGCCGGCCTTGGCAAGCAGCCCGTTCCAGGTGGAAACCTCGTGGCCTGGATAGGTCTCGGCGATGGTGGGCACGTTGGGCAGATCCTTCAGGCGCGCGCCGCTGGACACGGCCAGCGGGCGGATCTTTCCGCCGGCCAGCTGCGGTATCACCTCCGAGGGGCTGGCGGAATACATGTCGATCACGCCGCCCAGCAGGTCGGTCATGGCCGGCGCCCCGCCCTTGTAGGGGATGTGCATCATGTCGATCTCGGCGCGGCGCGTGAACATGTAGGCGGACAGGTGGGTCAGCGAGCCCGTGCCGCCACTGCCATAGGTGAGCTTGCCCGGCTGGGCCTTGGCCAGCGCCACCAGCTCGCTGAGGTTCTTCACCGGCAGGCTGGCCTTGGTGGTGATGACGAAGGCATTGGCGCCGATGTTGACCACCGGCGCGAACTCCTTGACCGGGTCGAAGTTGTAGCTGGCGCTGACAAAGGGCGCGGTCACCATCTGGGTGGCGGACGCCATGAACAGGGTGTAGCCATCGGCCGGCGCGGCCAGAACCTGCCTGGCGGCCACCAGGCCCGCGGCGCCGGGCTTGTTTTCCACGACCACCGGCGTGTTCAACGCCTTGGTCAGATGAATGGCGGTCAGGCGCGCGATGGCGTCGGTGTTGCCGCCGGCCCCAAAGGGCACCACGATGTTGATGGGCTTGGCCGGCCAGGGTTGCGCATGGCCGCATGCTGCAAACAGCGCCAAAGCCACCCCGGTGATCACTCTACGCATTGTCTTCCTTTGTTTGATTTGGTATACCAAGACTAACATCAAAAAACCATCGGGGCAATAGAGCAATCTACTGATTTAAATCAAAACGCTGCCCGCTGTTCAAGCGTTGCCGACTGGCACCGCCGGCGCGCGCTGGTCTATAGCAGGGTACAGGCGTCATCGAACGGCAGGCGCGGCAGCCGGCCGAACAGCTTGGCACGGTCGCCATAACCCAGGTTGCACAGGAAGTTCACGCGAAAGCGGCCGTCGGCAAAGAAACTGGCGTTCACTGCGGACTCGTCAAAGCCGGACATGGGCCCGCAGTCAAGCCCCAGGGCGCGCGCGGCAAGAATGAAGTAGCCGGCCTGCAGCGTGGCGTTGCGAAAGGCCGTGGTCTGCGCATGGGCGGCGTTGCCGGCAAAGCCGTCGTACATCTGCGGATTGTGTGGGAACAGCTGCCGGGCATGCTCGTAAAAGCGCGTGTCGTAGCCCAGCACGCAGGTCACAGGGGCCGAGGTCGTCTTGGCCACGTTGCCCGGGCTCAACGCCGGCAGCAGGCGCTGCCTGGCCTCGGCCGAGGTGAGGAAGATGACGCGAAGCGGTGAGCAGTTGGCACTGGTAGGCCCCATCTTCACCAGGTCATACAGCTCGCGCAGCAGCGCGGGCGCCACGGGCCGATCCAGGAAACCATTTTGCGAGCGCGCGCCATGGAACAGCGCATCCATCCCTGCCTTGTCGAGCATCTTGCTCCTCCTTGCTGAAGAAAACCTCGGCGCACACCGGCCGCGCTGGGAACCGGCCGGTCGGCTGCTGGAGAGGATTCTACTTCAATGAGGTTGTTTGGTATACCAAACGTGCAAATTGGATTTTTATCAAGCTGCCTTCTTGGCGCGCCGGGCGCGTGGCTCGGCCTCAACCCTGGCCGTGGGCGGCGCCTTGGCGGCAGCGCGCTTGCGCACTGGCCTGGCCGTGAGCGTGGTCTGCCGCTCCTCGGCCTCTTCGGTCGCCTGTGCTTCCTTGGCCTGGCGCAGGGCGCGCAGCGCCGCGTTGCCCAGGTGCGCATTGTGGGCGCGCATGGCCAGGTAGGCGCGCTCGCCCTGGCCCTGCACTATGGCCTCGACGATGTCCTTGTGCGCATCGTGCGAGACCGCCAGGCGGTCGGTTTCCTCGGGGTGGTACTGGCGGTACGGGCTCAGGCGGCCGCGCATGTCGCCGACCATGCGGCTGATCGTGGCGTTGTGCACGCCCTCCAGGATCAGGCGGTGCAGCTCGCGGTTGGCCTCCAGGTACTTGTCGAGCTCGCCATTGGCCACGTACTCGTTGGAACGCTCATGGATGTACTCCAGCTCGGTCTTTTCCATGGCGGTCATGGATTCGGCGGCCAGGCGCGCGCACATGGCCTCCAGTTCGCAGTAGGCGTGCAGGATCTCGGACAGCTCCTTGACGCTGATCTCCATCACCACCACGCCGCGCATGGGCAGCACCCGCGTCAGGCCGCGCGCCGCCAGCTGGCGCAGGGCCTCGCGCACGGGGGTGCGCGAGACGTTGAACTCCTGGGCCAACAGGCGCTCGTCCAGCCGGGTGCCGGGCTTGAACTTGCCACTGATGATCTGCTCGGAGATGAGCGACTGGATTCTGTTGGCGATCGTCGTCATTGGTGTTCCACCCTGCAAGGGCTGGGAATTCTAATCTGCCGCACCGCACGCACCCGCGCGCCGCTCAATGCTCGTAGACCGCGTCCCAGCTCGCGAAGCCCTTGACCTCGATGGGGTTGCCGCAGGGGTCGTGGAAGAACATGGTCCACTGCTCGCCGGGCTCGCCCTCGAAGCGCACCTGCGGCTCCAGCACGAAGCGGGTGCCCGCGGCCTTCAGGCGCTCGGCCAGCGCCAGCCAATCGCTCTTGAGCAGGATCACGCCCAGGTGCGGCATGGGCACCATGTGGGTTCCGACCCGGCCGGTGTTGGTCACGGCGAACGGCTGGCCCAGGTGCAGCGAGATCTGGTGACCGAAGAAGTCGAAATCGACCCAGGTGTCGGTGCTGCGGCCCTCGCGGCAGCCCAGCACGCCGCCGTAGAAGCGGCGTGCGGCGTCGAGATCGGTCACATGGTAGGCAAGGTGGAACAGGCTTTGCATGGTGTGCAACTATAGCACCCGGGAACCATTGCGAAGTTTTGGTATACCAAATGCCCGCCGCTCAGGCAACTCCGGGATCCGCCTGCCGCGCCAGCCGCTCGCTCTTCCAATACACCTCGCTGCCACCGTCGAGGCGGTTGAGCACGCGCGAGAGCACGAACAGCAGGTCTGACAGGCGGTTCAGGTACTGGCGTGGCGCGGGGCGCATTTCCTCGCCCTGCTGCAGCGCCACCACGGTGCGCTCGGCACGGCGCGCCACGGTGCGGCAGACATGGGCCTGGGCCGCGGCGCGCGTGCCTGCTGGCAATATGAATTCCTGCAGCCGCGGCAGCCCCGCGTTGTAGTGCGCCAGGGCATTGTCCAGCTGCAGCAGGCCGTCGTCCTTGAGCAGCTCGTAGCCGGGCATGGACAGCTCGCCGCCCAGGTTGAACAGCTGGTGCTGCACATCGATGAGCAGTTCGCGCATGTCGGCCGGCAGCGCCTCGCACATGAGCAGGCCGATGTGGGAGTTGAGCTCGTCCACGTCGCCCAAGGCATGCGGGCGGGCGCTGTTCTTGGACACGCGCGTGTTGTCGCCCAGGCCGGTGGTGCCATCGTCGCCGGTGCGTGTGGCGATCTGTGTCAGTCTGTTGCCCATAGGGAATTTGCTCCTGAATCGGGGGGATGGCGGGGATTGTGCGTTACATCCACCGGGCAAATGTGAAGCCGGGCAACAGGGGGCAAAAATGCTGGCCCGGGGGCGCATGCTGCGGTGCAATGCGGGCCTGTTCAACTCTTCACGGAGACCGGATCGATGCCGAACCCACAGCAACGACGCACCATCTCCTCGTTCGACGCC
This sequence comes from Pseudomonadota bacterium, assembly GCA_018240995.1. Classification (GTDB taxonomy): domain Bacteria; phylum Pseudomonadota; class Gammaproteobacteria; order Burkholderiales; family Burkholderiaceae_C; genus Alicycliphilus. The sequence goes on from JAFEES010000006.1 coordinate 18,200, forward strand.
CGCAGCGTGATGCTGTTCGCGGCGCTGACCATGGGTGGCTCACTGGCGCAAGCCCAGACCTCCACCGCACCGGCCACGCAACCTAAGCGCGGATCGCCCTCCGTCGGGGTAAAGACCAGTCCCGGTAGCCACGCCGGATCCATGAAGGCCTCACTCAAGCGCGCCCCCTGAGTTCCCTTGCCCGGCCCGCCAGCGCCGTACTCCAGGGCGTTGGCGGGCTTTTTTCGCTGACGCTGCGCGGGCCGGGGCGACTTCTAGAATGAACGCCTCCATCAAGCCCGACCCCGCACCATGAACGCCCCCACCAACCCCACCGAGCTGCTTGCACGCCCCGTGCCCCAGGCCCTGCTGGATGCACTCAATCAGCGCTTTGGCGCGCAATGCTCCACCGCCCTGGCCGTGCGCGAGCAGCATGGGCGCGACGAAGGCTCGATACAGGCGCCGCCGCCCGCGGCCGTGGTGTTTGCCGAAAGCACGCGTGACGTGCAGGACGCCGTGCGCCTTGCCGCCGAGCACGCGGTGCCGGTGATCGCCTACGCCGCAGGCTCCTCGCTGGAAGGCCATCTGCTGGCCGTGCAGGGCGGCATCAGCATCGACGTGAACCGCATGCACCGCGTGCTCGCCATCAATGCCGACGACCTGACGGTGACCGTGCAGCCCGGCATCACCCGCAAGGCACTGAACGAGGCCATCAAGCACACCGGCCTGTTCTTTCCCATAGACCCGGGGGCGGACGCCAGCATTGGCGGCATGGCCGCCACGCGCGCCAGCGGCACCAACGCCGTGCGCTACGGCACCATGCGCGAGAACGTGCTGGCGCTGGAGGTGGTGACGGCTAGCGGCGAGGTCATCCACACCGGCACGCGCGCCAAGAAAAGCGCTGCCGGCTACGACCTGACGCGGCTGATGGTGGGCAGCGAGGGCACGCTGGGCATCTTCACCGAAGTCACCGTGCGCCTGTACCCGCTGCCCGAGGCGGTGAGCGCGGCCATCTGCTCCTTTCCCAGCATAGAAGCCGCCGTGCGCACGGTGATTCAGACCATACAGCTGGGCGTGCCGATCGCACGCGTGGAGCTGATCGACGCCAACAGCGTGCGCATGGTCAACGCCCACAGCAAGCTGGCCCTGCGCGAGGAACCCATGCTGCTGATGGAGTTCCACGGCTCCCCGGCCGGCGTGCGCGAGCAGGCCGAAGCAGTGCAGGCAATCGCCAGCGAGCACGGCGGCCAGGCCTTCGAATGGGCCAGCACCCCCGAGGAGCGCACGCGCCTGTGGACGGCGCGGCACAACGCCTACTTTGCCGCCGTGCAAAGCCGCCCGGGCTGCCGGGCGATTTCCACCGACACCTGCGTGCCCATCAGCCGCCTGGCCGACTGCCTGCTCGACTCGGTGGCCGAGGCCGACGCCAGCGGCATCCCCTACTTCCTGGTCGGCCATGTGGGCGACGGCAACTTCCACTTCGGCTACCTCATCGACCCCGATGACGCCGACGAGCGCGCGCGCGCCGAGCAGCTCAACCACCAGCTGGTGGCGCGCGCCCTGGCCATGGGCGGCACCTGCACCGGCGAGCATGGCGTGGGCATACACAAGATGGGTTTTCTGCTGGACGAGGCGGGCGCCGGCGCGGTGGACATGATGCGCGCCATCAAGCGCGCGATAGACCCGCAGAACATCCTGAACCCGGGGAAGATTTTCACGCTGTAGGGCCGCCTGTCTTCTGCGGCCAGCAGGGTCTTTGCCACCCGGTAGCATGAGCCGTTCCCAGGCCACCCGCGGGGTGCGCCTGGGTGCGATGGGAGGCTGCATCATGCGCCACATACTGATTGCCGCCATGCTTGCGGCGGCGGCCACCGGGCATGCCCAGGATGCCGTGCAGACCGATGGCGACAAGTACCGGGTCATTCTTGAAAACGACTGCGTGCGGGTCTTGGACTATCGCGACGGCCCCGGCCAGAGGACCCGGCAGCACCACCACCCGCCCTTCGTGCTGTACGCCATGAGCGCCTTCCAGCGCACGCTGACCCTGCCCGACGGCAAGGTGCTGCGCCGCGAGTTCAAGCCCGGTGACGTGATGTGGTCCGAGGCCCAGACCCATATCGGCGAGAACGTGGGCAGCACGCCCACCCATGTCCTCATCGTCGAGATGAAGCCGCAGCCCGCGGGCGGCTGCACGCGCCCGTAATCGCTACTGCGGCGCGGCGCGCAGCGCCTGCACGAAGCGCGCCAGCACCGCCGGCTCGGCATCGGTGATGGCCCAGTAGCGCAGCCCGCCCGCGGCCCAGGTGGCCAGTGCGTAGCCGGCGTCCGTGCGCGTCTGCGGCGGCGCATCGCCCTCCGCCCCGGGCAGCAGGTACAGGTCTATGGGGTGGCCGCCCTCGCGGTAGCCCAGCACCGCCACGCGCCGCCCGGCCACATAGTCCACGCGCCCGCCGATCAGCGGAAAACCCTGCGCCGCCAGGTCGATCACCGGCGGCGCGTAGTCCAGCCGGCCGTTGAACCAGGGCTTGACGGTGTGCCTGTCGGTGGAGGCCACGTCGATGGGGTGGCCCGACAGCAGCGCGCGCACATGGCTGGCGACGATCTGCGGCGCCAGCTCGGCCTGCGGCTGCGGCCGCTGCAGCCACAGCGCGCCGGCCAGTGCCAGCGCGCAGGAGGTAAGCAGCCCCATGCCGGCATTCGCCCAGGCCTGCAGCCCCCAGCCGGTCCACAGGCCGGGGCGGCGTGCCAGCGCGGGCTTGGGCGGCGGCTGCGCCTGGCCCTTGTCGCGCGCCAGGTCGGCCAGCACGCGTGTGCGCAGCGCCGCCGGGGCGCGGTGGTAGGGGGCAGCGGCGCGCAGCGTGGCGCCCAAGTCCTGCAGCGCGGCCAGTTCGGCCCGGCAGGCGGCGCAGCCCCGCAGGTGGCGGTTCAGTCGCGCGGCATCCAGCAGGCCCAGCGCATTGTCGGCATAGGCGCCCAGCAGATCGCGTGCTTCGCGGCAGTCCATCATTCGCTCCCCTGGCGCGCGCCACGCAGCGCCGCCGCCAGCAGGCGCCGGCCGCGCGACAGGCGCGACATCACGGTGCCCACCGGTATGCCGACCACCGTGGCGATGTCGCCATAGCTCATGTCCTCCAGCTCGCGCAGCACCAGCACCTCGCGGTATGGCAGGGCCAGGGCCGCCAGTGCCTGTTGCACCTGGGCCGCGTCCTCGTGCTGCATGGCCAGCCGCTCGGGGTTGTCCGGCGTGGCGCCGGGCCACAGCGTGGACAGGGCCGCCTCGTCGGCCACATCGTCCAGGGGCACGGCCTGCGCCGCGTCCTGCCGGCGCCATTCGGTGAACCAGGTGTTGCGCACGATGGCCAGCAGCCAGGCGCGCGCGTTGTCGCCGCGCAGCCCGTCAAAGAAACGCAACGCCCGCACAAACGATTCCTGCACCACGTCTTCGGCCTCGCTCGCATTGCCACTGAGCCAGCGCGCGAGGTTGTAGGCCGCATCCAGGTGCGGCAGCACCATCTCCTCGAAGCGCCGGGATCTTTCGCCGTCGGTCATTGAACACTGGCCATGGTGGATTTGACTGCCGTGCGCACCGATTTATTCCCATCCGGCGGCATGGCGCGGCCAGTTTAGGGCAAGCACCCCGCCTCGGGAATATTCGCGCCGCGGCGCCAGTCATGCACACCAGGAGCGCGCCGGTCGGCACGCCCCGCTATACAGGAGCAGACCATGAGCACCTTAGAAACCCCGGGCGCCGCACCGAGCCGGCGCCACATGCTCAAGTGCATGGCCGCGGCCGGAGCCGGAACGCTGTGGCTGATGCAGGGCGGCGTACTGCGTGCCCAGCCCATGGGCAGCGCCGGCGCCATGGACGCGGCGGACGCCAGCTTCAGCTTCGTGCAGGTCAGCGACTCGCACATAGGCTTCAAGCATGAGCCCAACATGGACGTCGCCGGCACCCTGGCGGCGGCGCTCGCGCAAATCAACGCCCGCCCTGCCCGGCCGGACTTCGTGGTGCACACGGGCGACCTGACGCATTTGTCACGCGCCGAGGAGTTCGACACCGTCGCCGAGATCATGAAGGGCGTGAAGACCCAGCGCGTGTTCTACGTGCCCGGCGAGCATGATGTGATCGGCGACAACGGCGCCGCCTTCTTCGAGCGCTTTGGCCGCAAGCAGAACTCCGGCGGCTGGTACAGCTTCGACTATGGCGGCGCGCATTTCGTGGCCCTGATCAACGTGCTGAACCTGCAGCAAAGCGGCCTGGGCTTCCTGGGCGCCGAGCAGCTGGCCTGGCTGAAAAAGGATTTGGCCGGGCGCAGCGCCGAAACGCCCATCGTGGTCTTCGCCCACATGCCGCTGTGGCCGCTGTACACCGCCTGGGGCTGGGGCACGGTGGACAGCGGCGAGGCCATGACCTATCTGAAACGCTTCGGCTCGGTCACCGTGCTCAACGGCCATATCCACCAGATCCAGCAGAAGGTCGAGGGCACGGTCACCTTCCACACCGCGCGCTCCACCGCCTACCCGCAGCCCGCCCCCGGCGTGGGGCCCGGGCCCGGGCCGCTGAAGGATCTGGGAACGCAAAAGCTGCAGGCCTACCTGGGCATACGCGACGTGCGCCATGTGCGCGGCGAAGACCGGGTGACGCTGGCCGAGGAGCTGCTGTCATGACCACGCTGCATCTTCGCACCACCCGCCGCAGTCAGGCCGTGACCCGGCGCGCGCTGCTGCGGCAGGCGCTGACCGCGGCCCTGCTGGCCACCCTGCTGCCCGCGGCGCGCGCCCAGCACGCCATGGGCGCCGGCCATGGCGCGCCGGCCACCACGCCGATGCCCAACGCGGCGCCGGGCAACGCGGTGGAGATCCGCAACTTTGCCTTCGTGCCGGCACGGCTGACGGTGGTCGCCGGCACCCGCGTGGTCTGGACCAACCGCGACGACGAGGCTCACCTGGTGGCCAGCACCAGCGGCGCCTTCAAGGCGTCGCCAGCGCTGGACACGGGCGACAGCTTCGCGATGGTGTTCGACAAGCCCGGCAGCTACGACTACTTCTGCAGCATCCACCCGATGATGCGCGGCACGGTGGTCGTCAGGTGACGGCGTGACCTGAGCAAGGACGGCGATGGAGTCCAAGGGCGACCGCCGCGCGGCCGAGAAATAGAGCTTGCCCAATTACCTGCCGCGCTGCGATGCGCTGCCCGCCCTACATGCGCTACGGCAGGAAGGCCGGGGTGAGCAGGCGCAGACCAAGCGACCACCAGCGCCCCTGCACGGGCATGCCGCTTTGGTTGCCATAGGTGACATCGAGTTGCACGCGATCGGCGACCAACCAGTAGCGCAGGCCAAAATGGTGCATGGGGCGGCCCTGGTTCTGGCCAAAGATTTCGGCGATCAGCCAGGCTCTGGGCCCCAGCTGGGCTTCTGTTCCCAGGCCCCAGGTCATACGATCACGCCGGGCACTGCCGTCGCGCAGCCAGCCAATATTGGCGTGCACCACCGTGGCGTCATCGCGCAAGGAAATGCTGACCGGCACATAGGCATACCAATCGCGCCGCGCATCGGCCTGTGGATGGCCGACGCTGCCAACCGCCAGGCCCAGGCCCCAGTCATTGGGTTGCAGGGGCCGCAAAATGGTCTTGCCCTGCAGCACCTGGTCGGTGATCTGGCTGTGCCCATGCCTTGTCGTGCGCGTGCCACCCATGGTCAGCTCCAGGTTGCCGGTGAAATTGCACGCCGGAAAGGCCGAGTACGCGTTGCTGTCGTGATTGCCCGTGACCCAGCTCTCCACCTGGCAGGCCTTGGCATCGACGATGCGCGCGTCGTCGGTCATCATGGGGCGCGCGGCATGGCTAGGCGTGGCTGCCGCACTCAGCGCCACCAGACCCATGCCAAAGAAAAAACGCGCCGGCATCAGCGGCGCGAGTGTGTGATGACGCATAGTCAGTCAAAGAGGCGCCAGATGCCCCTGCGCCCCTGTATTGCCCCCCGCCTGGTTGTCACGTATGTCTAGGAGGCTGTCGGACTTGGGAATCGTCGGCTGCAAATTGTCCGCAGCGGC
>JAFEES010000070.1 GCA_018240995.1 Pseudomonadota bacterium
TCAAGAAGCAGTTCATAGACATCCTCCAGTGGACTGAAACCGGTGACGGCACCCTGGCCTGGCGCTACCCGATGGCGGACATGGAGATACAGAGTGGCGGCCAGCTCGTGGTGCGCGAGTCGCAGATGGCCGTGTTCGTCAACGAGGGTCAGGTGGCCGACGTCTTCGGCCCCGGCACCTACAAGCTGACCACCCAGACCCTTCCGGTGCTGACCTATCTAAAGAACTGGGACAAGCTCTTCGAGTCCCCGTTCAAGAGCGACGTGTACTTTTTCAGCACGCGCCAGCAGATCGACCAGAAATGGGGCACGCCCCAGCCCATCACCATCCGCGACAAGGACTTTGGCGCCGTGCGCCTGCGGGCGTTTGGCAACTACGCCTACCGCGTGGCCGACCCCAAGCTGCTGCACACCGAGATCTCCGGCACGCGCGACGCCTATACCGTGGCCGACCTGGACGGCCAGCTGCGCGGCCTGGTGCTGCAGAACATCAGCAACGCCATCGCCGCCAGCGGCGTGGCCTTCCTGGACCTGGCGGCCAACCAGGCGATGTTTGCCGATGCCCTGGCCCGCGAGCTGCAGCCGGCCTTCGCCAAGATCGGCCTGAAGCTCGAAGCCATGACGGTGCAGAACCTGTCGCTGCCCGAGGAGCTGCAAAAGGTGCTGGACCAAAAAATTGGCATGGGCATGGTCGGCGGCGACATGGGCAAGTTCATGCAGTACCAGACGGCCCAGGCGATACCGAAGTTTGCCGAAGGTGCCGGTGCCGGCGGCGGCATTGCCGGCGACGCCATGGGCCTGGGCGCCGGCGTGGCCCTGGGCCAGGTGCTGGCGCAGAACCTGCAGCAGGGCCTGCAGGGCGGCGCCGCGGCGCAGGCGGCCCCCGCACCCGTGGGCGTCAAGCCCGACGAGGTCATGGCCACGCTGGAAAAGCTGGCCGAGCTCAAGGCCAAGGGCATCCTGACCCAGGAAGAATTCGACGCCAAGAAGGCCGAGCTGCTCAAGAAGCTGGTCTAGAGCAGTTGAGCGGTGAGTGTTGAGCGTGGTGCGTTGATACGCGCGGCGCCCACGCTCAACGCCTTACGCTGAACCCCAAACGCCCATGTCCCCCCAGCGCATCTACCGCGCGCCCTGCCCCGGCTGCGGCGCGCCGGTGGAGTTCAAGAGCGCCCAGTCCACCTACGCCATCTGCCCCTACTGCCTGAGCATGGTGGTGCGCAGCGGCGAGGTGCTGTCGCGCATCGGCAAGATGGCCGAGGTCTTCGACGGCCACAGCCCGTTGCAGCTCATGGCCAGCGGGCGCATCCGGCTTGACGGCCGGGACCAGCCCTTCACCCTGATCGGCCGCCTGCAATACCAGGGCGAGCAGGGCAACTGGGCCGAGTGGATCGCCTATATGCCCGACGGCGGCAGCGGCATTTTGAGCGAGGACAACGGCGCCTACGTCTTCACCCGCCCCGCCCCGCTGGGCCGCGCGGCGCCCGCGCCCGAGCAGCTGCGCGTGGGCATGACCACGGCCGTGGCCGGCCAGCCCTTCAGCGTGGCGGCCAACATCACGGCGCGGCTGCTGTCGGCCCAGGGCGAGCTGCCCAAGTTGCCGCCGCTGGGCCAGCCGTTCACCGTGGTGGAGCTGCGCAGCGCGGACGGCGAGGTGCTGACCATCGACTATTGCCAACAGCCGCCCCAGGTGCAGCGCGGCCGCGCCGTGCGGCTCCAAGACCTGCAGCTCAAGGGCCTGAAGGAAGAATCCACCAAGGACGAGCAGGGCCGCCAGTTCAACTGCCCGAACTGCGGCGCCCCCGTGCAGCTGCAGCTGGCCAGCAGCAAGAGCTGCACCTGCCCGTCGTGCAACAGCCTCATAGACCTGAGCGCAGGCATTGGTGGCGAGCTGCGCCACGCCCTGCAGCACGAGCCCGTGCAGCCCCTGATAGCGCTGGGCAGCGTGGGCCAGTTCGAAGGCGCACCCTGGCAGGTGGTGGGCTTTCAGCACCGCATGGGGCGCGAGGCCGGCGACGATGAGAGCTTTGGCTGGGAAGAATACCTGCTCTACAACCAGGGGCGCGGCTTCGTCTTCCTGGTGGACGCCAGCGACGGCTGGAGCCTGGTGCGCCCGGCCACCGGCGCGCCGCAGCACAAGCCGGGCACGCAGCAGGCCAGCTACCTGGGCACGCAATACCGCCTCACGTCCAACTACCAGGCCGAGACCAGCTACGTCTGCGGCGAGTTCTACTGGCCCGTGCAGCGCGGCCAGCAGACCAGCAACAGCGACTTTGCCGCCGTGAGCGGTAAGGGCCTGCTGTCGCGCGAACAAGCGCGCGGCGAGGTCACCTGGTCCTACGGCAACCGCATCGACAGCGCCGCCGTGGCCCAGGCCTTCAAGCTGGGCGACAAGGCCGGGCTGTTTCGCCGCCAGGACGCAGGGCCCGTGGCCGCCGGTTCCGCCGTAGGCTGCGGCACGGTGATCTTGATCCTGGTGCTGCTGCTCATCGTGCTCGTCATCATGAGCAACTGCTCGGGCTCATCGGGCGGCGGCTACCGCAGCTCGGGCGGCTCGTTCGGCGGCTACAGCAGCGGCGGCGGCCATAAATGACCCTTTCATCCACCCACCCCTGCAAGGAGCAAACACCATGATGGGAATCGAATGGCTACGGCCCGCGGCCCTGCTCGGCACCGTCCTCTACGCGCTGATCGGCGTGGTCGTGTTCTGGCTGTGCTTCATCATCGTGGACAAGATCACGCCCTACGACCTGTGGGCCGAGATCGTCGAAAAACAAAACCGCGCCCTGGCGCTGGTGGTGGCCGCCATGTGCCTTGGCATCAGCATCATCGTGGCGGCTGCCATCCATTGAACGCACGGCCCCGCCAGCAGTAGGTCGGGTTAGCGCAGCGTAACCCGACAACCCCGTCAAGGCCCATGCGCTACCGACGCGCCTTCACCCCCGGCGCCACCCTGTTTTTCACCGTGGTCACGCACGATAGGCGCCCCATTCTGGAATCGGCACAGGCCGTTGATCTGTTGCGCGCGGCGTTTCGCAGCGTGCGCCAGTCGCGCCCCTTCCACATCGATGCCATGGTCGTCCTGCCCGACCACCTGCACTGCGTCTGGACGCTACCGCCGGAGGCCGCCGACTTTGCCACCCGCTGGCGCTTGATCAAGACCTGGTTCACCAAGCACTGCCCTGCGGCACTGCGGGCGCCCCAGGACGCCACCCGTGCCGCCAGGCAGGAGCAGGCCGTCTGGCAACACCGGTATTGGGAGCATAGGGTGCGCGATGAAGAAGATTACGCGCGCCATGTCGATTACATCCACTACAACCCCGTGAAACATGGCTGGGCCGCATCGCCCGCGCTATGGCCATATTCCAGCTTCCACCGCCATGTGGCGGCAGGCATCTATCCGCCGGATTGGGGCCACGCCGCCCCGCCGCACCATGAAGGCATAGGCCATGAGTGACTGCCACCACACCAACCCATTCCCCGTAGGTCGGGTTAGCCCGCTGGGCGTAACCCGACGGGCACCGCGCACAGGCGTCGGGTTACGCTGCGCTAACCCGACCTACGGTCGCCCGTAATGCCAGCAGCTGCCCCCCGCCCCATCGACATCGCCCTGCTCGCCAGCGTTTTCGTCATCGCCGCCTGCGGCCTGCTGTACGAGTTGGCGGCGGGGGCGCTGGCGTCCTACCTGCTGGGCGACTCCATCCTGCAGTTCTCCACCGTCATCGGCACCTACCTGTTCGCCATGGGCGTGGGCTCCTGGCTGTCGCGCTACTTCGAGCGCCAGCTGCCGGCGCACTTTTTGCGCATAGAACTGCTGGTAGCCCTGGTGGGTGGGGCGCTGCCAGCTATTCTTTTCATGGCAAACGCGTATGTGCCCGGCGCCTTTCGCGTGCTGCTCTACGGCATGGTGCTGCTGGTGGGCACGCTGGTGGGGCTGGAGATTCCGCTGGTCATGCGCATCCTCAAGCGCAACACGCGGCTGCAGGATCTGGTGAGCCAGGTGCTGACCTTCGACTATCTCGGCGCGCTGGCCGTGTCGCTGGCGTTCCCGCTGCTGCTGGTGCCGCAGCTGGGCCTGGTGCGCACCGGGCTGCTGTTCGGCTTCATGAACGCGTTTGTCGCGCTGTGGGCGCTGTGGCTGTTCCGGCGCGAGCTGCGGCGCTTTGGCGCCCATGCGCTGGCCTGCGCCTTTGTCCTGGCCGCACTGCTGGCGGGGCTGCTCGGGGCCGAGCACATCACGCGCTTTGCCGAGGACAAGTTCTACCAGGACCGCATCGTGCTCAGCAGCAGCTCGCCCTACCAGCGCATCGTGGTCACCCAGGGGCGCGCCGGCCTGCGCCTATACCTGAACGGCAACCTGCAGTTCGCCGAGCGCGACGAGTACCGCTACCACGAGGCCCTGGTGCACCCGGCGATGGCCGCGCACGGGGCGCCGAAGCGCGTGGCGGTGCTGGGCGGCGGCGACGGCATGGCGGTGCGCGAGATCCTCAAGTACCCCTCGGTCGAATCCATCACGCTGGTGGAGCTAGACCCTGCGATGACGCGGCTGTTCGGCGGCAACCCCACGCTGCGGCGCCTGAATGGCGATGCGCTGGCGAGTCCGAAGCTCAGCATCGTCAACCAGGACGCCTTCCAGTGGCTTCAAGGCACGGAGGACATGTTCGACGTGATCGTGGTGGACTTTCCCGACCCCACCAACTTCGCCATCGGCAAGCTCTACACCAACAGCTTTTATGCCCTGCTGGACCGGCGCCTGGCCGCCAGCGGCTACGCCGTCATCCAGACCACCTCGCCGCTGGTGGCGCGCAAGAGCTTCTGGACGGTGGTGACGACCATAGAGTCCGTGGGCCTGGCCGCCACGCCCTACCACGCCCATGTGCCCAGCTTTGGCGAATGGGGCTTCATCATCGCCGGCCACCGGCCCTGGCGCCTACCCACCGCCCTGCCGGCGGGGCTGCGCTTTCTGGATCTGCAGTCGCTGCCCCTGCTGTTCGACTTCCCCCTGGACATGGCACGCGTGCCGGCCGAGGTCAACCGCCTGTCCAACCAGGTGCTGGTGCATGCCTATGAGCAGGAATGGGGGCAGGTGGGGCACTGAGCGGCGCGGCGGGCAAGAATCCATCACACTTCGATGGTCTGAAGAGCCAGCGCGCCGCCGCGTGCAACCCCTAATCGCCGAGTGGATGGTTTCATGCTGGAACGTTTTTTCGTCTACGACCTGGGCCGCGACCCCCTGCTGTGGCGGCAACACGACCCCTGGCTGGTGGCGCTGTCCATCGCGGTTTCCATCGGGGCCTCGGCGGTGGCCCTGCACCTGGCCGTGCTGGCGCGCGAGGCCGGCAACGCCCGGCGGCGCCAGATGGCGCTGTCTTCGGGCGCGCTGGCACTGGCCTCGGGGGTGTGGACCATGCATTTCATCGGCATGCTGGCCTTCGCCGCCTGCGGGCAGGCGCGCTTCAATCTGTGGCTGACGGCGCTCTCCGCACTGCCCTGCCTGGCGGCCTCCTGGGTGGCGCTGCGCCTGCTGGTGCGCGAGCAGGCCGGGGCCAGGGCACTGGCCGGCGGCGCGCTGCTGGTGGGGGCGGGCATTGGTTCCATGCACTACATCGGCATGGCGGCCTCGGAGCTGGCGCCGCTGATGGTCTACGACCTGCACGGTTTCCTGTTCTCGCTGCTGGTGGCGGTGGCCCTGGCCGGGCTGGCGCTGTGGGTGCGCTTTGGCCTGCGGCAGTACTGGCTCAAGGCCTGGGGCACGGCCGTGGCCGGCAGCGTCATGGGCCTGGCGATCGTCGGCATGCACTACACCGGCATGGCGGCGCTGCGGTTTCATGTACCCATCGACGAGTTCAACCAGGTCGCCTCCAGCGTGCCGTTGCAGACCTCGCTGTCGCTGGCCATCGCCATCATCGTCGTCTCGCTTTGCCTGTTGCTGGTGGCGGCCAATGCCAGCCGCCGCTACCACGACATGCTGCTGCAGTCGCAGCTAAGCGAGGCGCGCCAGCGCGCGGTGCTGGAGACGGCAGTGGATGCCACCATCATGATCGACGGCCAGGGCACGGTGCAGTCCTTCAACCCCGCGGCGGAGCGCCTGCTGGGCTGGAGCGTGCGGGAGGTGCTGGGGCGCAACGTCAACATGTTCATGCCCGAGCCGCACCGCAGCGCGCACGATGGCTACCTGCAGCGCCACCTCGCCACCGGCCACAAGGCGATCATCGGCCAGGGGCGGGAGATGCAGGCGCTGCACAGGGATGGGCACACCATTCCCATCCGCCTGGCCGTGGGCCGGGTGGACCAGCCGGGGGCGCCGCTGTTCGTGGGCTTCCTCACCGACCTGACCGAGGCCAAGGCGCGCAGCGCCGAACTGGAGGGCACGCTCGCCGCCATCAACCGTTCGCGGCCGGCGGCCGAATTCGATGTGCAGGGCTGCCTGGTGACGGCCAACGCCCATTACCTCGACCTGCTGGGCTACACCCTGCCCGAGATCGTGGGCCGGCCGCACCGATTTTTTTGCCCGCCGGACTTTGCCGACAGCCCGCGCTACGAGGAGTTCTGGAGCCGCCTGCGCCGTGGCGAATTCCAGGGCGGAGAATTCCAGCGCTTCGGCAAGGAGGGGCGCGCCGTCTGGCTGCTGACCATCTACAACCCGATCTTCGGCGCCGACGGCAAGGTCAGCAAGGTGATCGAATTCGCCGCCGACATGACCCAGCGCCGCGCCATGGAGCAGGAACTGCGCGAAGCCAAGGAGCGCGCCGAGGCCGCCGCCGCCGCGCGCGCGAGCTTTCTGGCCAACATGAGCCACGAGATCCGCACCCCCATGAACGCCATCCTGGGCTTTACCGAGGCCGTGCTCGACACCCCGCTGGGCGCCCGGCAGCGCCGCTACCTGGGCACGGTGCGGCATTCGGCGCGCTCGCTGCTGCGCCTGCTCAACGACATTCTGGACACCGCCAAGCTCGACAAGGGCGCGGTGGCGCTGGAACTGGCGCCCTTCGACCTGCGCGCGTTGTGCGGGCAGATCCTGGACTCGCTGGGCATAGGGGCCAGCAAGAAGGGCCTGTCCCTGGTGCTGGACTACCCCGACACGGTTCCCGGCATCTGGCGCGGCGACGCCTTCCGCCTGCAGCAAATCCTGGTCAACCTGCTGGGCAACGCCGTCAAGTTTACGCACCAGGGCAGCGTCAGACTGCAGGTGGCAGGCCGGGGCGGGGCGCTCGCCATCAGCGTGCAAGACAGCGGCATAGGCATGAACCAGGCCGTGCTGCAGCGCCTGTTCGACCCCTTCTCCCAGGCCGACGCCTCCACCACCCGGCGCTACGGCGGCACGGGGCTGGGCACCTCCATCGCCCAGAAGCTGGCCGAGCTGATGGGCGGCGGCATCAGCGTGCATAGCCGCGAGGGCGAGGACAGCCGCTTTACCGTGCACCTGCCGCTGGCCGAGGCCTCCCGCCAGGATCTGGCCGCCATCGCGGCGGCCGTCGGCCCGGGCGCCGGCGCGCTGCCGCCGCTGCGCGTGCTGGCGGTGGACGACGTGGCCACCAACCTGGAGCTCGTGCAAATCCAGCTGCGGCGCGGCGGTCACCAGCTGGTGCTGGCCGGCAGCGGCGCAGAGGCCCTGCAGGCCTTTGCCCGGGACCGCTTCGACGTGGTACTGATGGACCTGCACATGCCCGACATGGACGGAATGCAGACCACCTCCCGGCTGCGCGACTGGGAGCGTGAGCACCGGCGCCCGCGCACCGCAATCATTGCCCTGTCGGCCAGCGTGCTCGAACAGGACCGCCGCGCCGCCGCCGCCAGCGGCATGGACGGCTTTGCTGCCAAGCCGCTGGATACCCAGCAGCTGGAGCGCGAAATCGCCCGCGTGCTCGGCCTGCACCTCGCCGCCCAGCCCCCGGCCGCCGCCGCTGCGCCACAGGCCGAGCCGGCCATCGACTGGCCGCGCGGCCTGGCCTTGTGGGGCGAGCGTGGCGTGCTGTGGCGGGCCCTGCAGCGCTTCGTGCAGGATCACGCGGAGCTGCCCGCGCAACTGCGGGCGGCCCGGGGCGACAGCGTGGCCCTGGCCGCGCTGGCGCACCGCCTGCGCGGCGCGGCGGGCAACCTGGCGCTGCCGGCGTTGTACCGGGTGCTGGGCGAGATCGAAGCCGCCGCGCGTGCCGGCGATACCCGGGCGCTGCGGCATTGCCTGCCGGCGCTGGACTCCGCCTGGGCGGCCGTGCACGGCGCCCTGGCGGATGCCGGGGATGGCACCGAAGGCAGCGCGGCCCCCGCGGCCACGGCGCCCGCGCCGCCGGACCGGCCCCTGGCGCTGGCCGCGCTGGACCAGGTAGACCAGGCCCTGGCCCGGGGCGAGCTGCCAGACGCCGCCCTGGCCACCCTGGCGCAATGCCTGCCGGCCGAGCTGCTGGCACCACTGCAGGCCGCAGTGGACGCCTTTGATTTCGAAGCCGCCCGGCGGCAGCTGGATCCGCTGCGCCGCCACCTGGAGAATGCCGCCCCATGACCGCCACCCCCGTCGCCATGGCCCCCGCCGAAGACCGGCGCCCGCGCATCCTGGTGGTGGACGACGAGCCGGCCAACCTGCAGGCGCTGCGCCAGGTGCTGCAGCAGGACTACCGGCTGCTGTTCGCCACCGATGGCGCGCGCGCGCTGGAGCTGGCGCGCGCCCAGGAGCCACAGCTGATCCTGCTGGACGTGATGATGCCCGGCATGGACGGGCACGCCGTCTGCGCCCGGCTCAAGGCCGACGCGCAGACCATGGCCATCCCCGTGATCTTTGTCACGGCCCTGGCGGACGCCGAGGACGAGGCGCGCGGCTTCGACATCGGCTGCGTGGACTACATCGCCAAGCCCATCAGCGCGCCAGTGGTGCGTGCGCGCGTGCGCGCCCACCTGTCGCTGGTGCGTATCGACGAACTGCGCGAAAGCCGCCTGCAGGTCATCCAGCGCCTGGGCCGCGCGGCCGAGTACAAGGACAATGACACCGGCATGCACGTCATGCGCATGAGCCATTTCGCGCACCGCCTGGCGCTGGCCGCCGGCTGCCCCCCGGACTGGGCGGACGAGCTGCTCCACGCCGCCCCCATGCACGACGTGGGCAAGATCGGCATCGCCGACGCCATACTGCAAAAGCGCGGGCTGCTCGATGACGCCGAACGGATCGCCATGCGCCGCCACCCGCAGATCGGCGCCGAGATCATCGGCGAGCACGCCGGCGGCGTGCTGCGCCTGGCGCGCGAGGTGGCCATCGCGCACCACGAGAAATGGGACGGCAGCGGCTATCCCGCAGGCCTGGCGGGCGAGCAGATCCCGCTGTGCGCGCGCATCGTCGCCCTGGCCGACGTGTTCGACGCGCTCACCTCGGTGCGTCCCTACAAGCAGGCCTGGACGGACGCGGCGGCAGTGGCGCATTTGCGCGCGCAGGCCGGCAGGCATTTCGACCCGGCGCTGGCGCCGCTGTTCGTGGAGCTGCTGCCGCAGCTGCAGGACATTCGTCGGCGCTGGGCGGATTAAGGCCTGTGCGCCGCCGCGACCTGCTCGCCGCCGCACTGCCCACGGGGCTGCTGCAGGGCTGTGCCCGCCGGGCGCCCGAGCTGCCCGGCGGCTACACCGGCATCGCCATGGAGCGCGGCCATGCGCTGCGCGAGCGGCTGGCCCGGGGCGAGTCGTACCAGCCCGACACCACGCGCCGCACCCAGGTGCTGATCGCCGGCGCCGGCGTGGCCGGGCTGGCGGCGGCGCGCGCGCTGCGGCTGTCGGGCGTGCAGGACTTCCAGTGCCTGGAACTGGAAGACCAGGCCGGCGGCAACAGCCGCGCCGCCAGCGTGCAGGGCCTGGCCTGCCCGCTGGGCGCGCACTACCTGCCCGTGCCCGGCGACGATGCGCGCGAGGTGCAGGATCTGCTGGAGGAGCTGGGCCTGCGCCAGCGCGTGGCCGGGCGCTGGCGCTATGACGAACGCCACCTGTGCCACAGCCCGCAGGAGAGGCTGTTCTTCAACGGCCAATGGCAGGAGGGCCTGCTGCCCATGGCCGGGGTGGGCACGGCCACGCTGGCGCAATACCGGCGCTTCGCCGCGCGCGTGGACGAACTCTCGCGCGCCGCGCGCTTCACCATGCCGGTGGCGAATGGTTTTATGCAAAACCAGGGTCTGCCGCCCGTCCATCAAGCGCTGGATGCTATTACTTTCAATAAATGGCTGGCGCACGAGGGCCTGCATGACGCGCATCTGCGCTGGTACCTGGACTACTGTTGCCGCGACGACTACGGCGCCGGCAGCGCGCGCGTGTCGGCCTGGGCCGGCATCCACTACTTCGCCAGCCGCCACGGTTTTCATGCGCCGGGCGAGGAGGGTGGCGGCAGCGAGGGCGTGCTCACCTGGCCTCAGGGCAACGGCTGGCTCACCGAGCGCCTGGCCGCGCCGCTGGCCGATCGCCTGCGCACCGGCGCCAGCGTGCTGCGCATCGCCGAGGGCCGCCATGGCGTGGAGCTGGACGCCTATGACTACGCCAGCGGGCGCATCGAGCGCTGGCAGGCG
>JAFEES010000071.1 GCA_018240995.1 Pseudomonadota bacterium
CGTAGCGCCCAAATGGCGCGGTTTGGACGCCACTCACTTCGCGCAGCGAAGTTATTGATCCGGGCCTTTGATGTATCAACTACCGTTCAGGCTGAGCTTGTCTAAGCCCTTCGACAAGCTCAGGGCGAACGGTTAAAACTTCACTGGGCCGGAGCACTATGTGGCGGCACACGGCCGGCCGCGCAAACTCAGCGAACCTTCTTCAGCCTGATCAGGTTGGCCGAGTCGTTGATCCACACCGCCACCGCGGCTCCGGTGGCACTCTTGGGCAGGTCGGTATCGATGGCCGGGGCCTTCTCGGGAATCTTGCTCAGGTCTTCCCAAATCCAGACATTGCAGGCCTTGCCGGGCTCGCAGGCGGCCTTGGCGGCTGCCACCCAGGCTTTGTCGTCCAGGTTGGCCTTGCAGTGCATCAGCACCACGGCGCTGCTGCGGGAGGTGATGGTGCAGCTGTCGCTGGCGGCGGCGGCAGCGGTGCTTACGGGACTGGCCATGACCAGTGCCGATGTTGCCAGGGACAGGGACTTCAAAGTGGTTTTCATGGCTTGCTTTCCTTGTCTTGAGTGGTTGGTACGCGTCCCGCCTGACGTTGCGACCAGCGGCGCATTGCGCAGCGATTGTCCCTTGCTTCTTGCAGTTGGCGGTCAAAGAAAAGGCGAGGAGTGCCTTGCAGCACCCCTCGCCTGAATCGCCGCGTGGATTGGCGTGCGCTTATTGCTCTTGTCAGGCAGAGCGGCGGCGGCGGGCAGCGCCCATGCCTACCAAACCTACTGCCAGCAAGGCCAGCATGCCGGGCTCTGGAACGTGACCGGTAACGACCGCCACCTTGGTGCTGATGGCGTTGGGGAAGTCGTTGAAGCTACCCACGCGCAGCACCCAGGGATCGGTGGTCATGGGGTCGGTGGGGGTGGAGCCGGGGGCGAGCAAGACGCCACAGCCGGTGCACGGCCCCTTGGTGGGCGAGAAAACCAGATCCCTCAGGAAATTGGCATCTGCGGCAACACCGCCAATGAACTCCGCTGTGAGCGAATCGATGCCCGCAGTTCTTGCGTTGGTGGCGGCGGTAATGGCTGCCTGGGCCGGATTGGAACCGCCTAAATTGGGTTCACCATCGGTGGCAATGTTGATCATGGAGCGCAGGCCCGGCGTGCTGAAGTTGCTCGACCCGGTCATGGCCGCGGTAATGGCATTGATGCCGGCGGCCGTGGCCGTGCTGCCGGCGGAATAGGTCATGGCATTGACGGCGTTGATGACAGCGGTCAGCTTGGCGGCAGAGTCGATGACCGTGGGCGCGACGACCTCCGCGGTTCCGGTCGCGAACGTGAAGATGGTCACCTCGATCGAGCCGTCGGTTGGCAGCGCCGCCAGGGCCGTGGCGTAGCCGGATCTCATGGTGTTGAAGTTTGTGGTTCCTATGCTGCCCGAGGCGTCAATCAGGAAGCCCAGCTGTGTCGTTGGGGCGGCATGGCTGGCCAGCGATGCGGCGGCCAGTGCCAGGGCCGCACCCGCATGACGTAAAAGTTTGGAAAGTGTGAACATTTGTCTTGCTCCTCGATGTGGCTGTTGATGGAGTAAATACCCTGGCCGTTGCAGCGGCATGCTGTATAAGCATGAGTCGTGCCAAGAGTTGTATATCATTGAAAATCAATAGCTTGCAACTGTTGTTGGCGAATTCGTCGGGCGCGGTGTAAATTTTCCTGACAATGCGGCGCGCGGGCTGGCATGACGCTGGAGGGGGCGCCCATGGGTTATGCTGCATTGCGTCAGACAATCAAAGCGCCATGCCGATAGGTCGAGCATTTGGCGCGGGGTGCACCCGCGTCTGCAGAAAAATGGATTGTTAACACATCATGTTGATTCAGCCGGTAGTGTTGTCAGGGGGCTCGGGTACACGCCTGTGGCCGCTGTCGCGCGAAAAGTATCCCAAGCAACTGCTGTCCTTCGTGGGGCAGGACACGTTGCTGCAGGCGACACTGCGCCGGCTGGAGGGCATGGCTGGCGCGGACTGCGCGCCGCCACTGGTGGTGTGCAATGACGAATACCGCTTCGTCGTGGGCGAACAGCTGCGCCTGATCGGCCGGCAGGGGCGCATCGTGCTGGAGTCCGCCGGGCGCAACACCGCCCCGGCCCTGACGCTGGCGGCGCTGGCCGCGCAGTCGGATGGGGGTGACCCGGTGCTGCTGGTCATGCCGGCGGATCATGTGGTGACCGATGTGGCGGCATTTCAAGGCGGTGTGCGCCATGCCGCGCGCCTGGCGCAGGGGGGGGCGGTGGTCACCTTTGGCATCACCCCGGATCGGCCCGAGACGGGCTACGGCTACATACAGGCTGGCTCTGCGGTGGATGGCGGTGGGGCGCGCGCGATTGCCCGCTTTGTGGAAAAGCCCGACCGCGCCACGGCCGAGGACTATCTGCGGCAGGGCGATCATTTGTGGAACAGCGGCCTGTTCGTGCTGCGCGCCTCGGTTTGGCTGGATGCGCTGCGGCTGTGCCGGCCGGACATACTTGATGCGTGCACGGCGGCCTGGGAAAAGGGTGTTTCCGACCTGTCTTTTTTGCGCGTGGATGCCGAGGCGTTCGCCGCCTGCCCCAGCGATTCGATTGACTACGCCGTGATGGAACGCCTGGCCGGCGCGCAGGCCCTGGCGGGCTTGCCCCAGGGGGTGGTGCTGCCGCTGTCCGCCGGCTGGTCGGATGTGGGTGCATGGGATGCGCTGTGGCAGATTCTGCCCAAGGACGGGGCCGGCAACGTGTCCCAGGGGCGGGTCATGCTGCAAGGCTGTGGCGATACCCTGGCCTACTCCTCGGGCCGCCTGCTGGCCTGTGTCGGCGTGCAGGGGCTGGTGGTGGTGGAAACGCCAGACGCCGTGCTGGTGGTTGACCAGCGCCACACCCAGGAAGTGAAAAATATCGTCGATCGGCTTAAGCGCGACGGCTGCGCGGAGGGCATGCTGCACCGCAAGGTGTATCGCCCCTGGGGCTGGTATGACGGCGTGGATGCGGGCGAGCGCTTTCAGGTCAAGCGCATCATGGTCAAGCCGGGCGGCAAGCTGTCGTTGCAAATGCACCACCATCGTGCCGAGCATTGGGTCGTGGTGCGCGGCACGGCGCGCGTGACCAAGGGCGACGAGGTGTTCTTGCTGACCGAGAATCAGTCCACCTATATTCCCCTGGGCGTGACGCACCGGCTGGAAAACCCCGGCCATGTGGATCTGGAAATGATCGAGGTGCAGTCGGGCTCCTACCTTGGGGAGGATGACATCGTGCGCCTGGGCGATGTGTATGGGCGCTGATCGGCAGCGCAACTTGCGGGCAGGAAGTTGGACGCGATTCTTGAGGTCGAATCCTGTTTTCTAAGTATTTACGCACTACAGTCAATCACTGTATGCTGTCGTGACATTTGGTTAAATTGTCGGTTGAATTTGTATCGGAGTTGTACCATGCATAGATATGTTTCGAGGTTGCTGGGTTCTTTGGCGCGCGCGGCGGCGGTGGTCGCGGTGGCGGCGGCTGCGGTTGGCTGCGCAGGTACCGGCAACTACCCTGCAGCACCGGCCAAGGCGTCCAGCCCCGATTACAACTACATCGTCGGGCCGGGCGATACCCTCAACATCATTGTCTGGCGCAATCCCGACCTGTCGCTGGCGGTGCCGGTGCGCCCCGACGGCCAGGTGTCCATGCCGCTGATCGATGGCCTGGTGGCGCAGGGCAAGACCTCCGCGCAGATTGCGCGCGATGTGGAAAAAGAGCTGGCCAAATATGTGCGCGATCCGGTGGTTACCGTGATCGTCACTCAGTTCGTCGGCCCCTACAGCGAGCAGATTCGTGTGGTGGGCGAGGCGACCAAGCCGCAGTTCCTGCCGTACAAGCAAAAAATGACGGTGCTCGACGTGATGATCGCCGTGGGCGGCTTGACCGATTTTGCCGATGGCAACAGCGCCACCCTGGTGCGCGGATCGGAGGATAACAAGCGTTACAAGGTTCGCTTGCACGACCTGGTGAAGCGTGGCGACATTGGCGCCAACGTGGAAGTGTTGCCCGGCGACATCCTCATCATTCCTCAGGGTTGGTTCTAACGGGGTTGGGTCGGCCATCGACAGCTTGGTGCGCTTGTGGGGTTAGGGGGGCGGAATGGATGAGTTAATAGGTCAGATCACTACCACGGCGCGTGGTATGTGGGTCTATCGCCGGCTGGCGATGCTGACCGTGTGGGTGGTTGGCGCCATAGGCGCGGGCGTGGTGCTTACCATGCCTGACTATTACCAGGCATCGGCGCGCGTGTTCGTGGATACCCAATCGATTTTGCGGCCGTTGATGACCGGCATTGCGGTGCAGCCCAATATCGAGCAGCAGGTGTCCATGCTCAGCCGCACGCTGATCAACCGGCCCACGGTGGAGCGCCTGGTTCGCACCGCGGATCTGGATCTGGG
Source organism: Pseudomonadota bacterium (assembly GCA_018240995.1). Classification (GTDB taxonomy): domain Bacteria; phylum Pseudomonadota; class Gammaproteobacteria; order Burkholderiales; family Burkholderiaceae_C; genus Alicycliphilus. Next base: position 4,431 of record JAFEES010000071.1, read on the forward strand.
CTCGCACTCCAAGGCGGCTACCGACGCCCTGGTGGATTCCGTCACCAAGGCCATCAGCATCCAATCGACGGGACGCGACAACCTCTACACCCTGTCCTACCGCGACAAGAGTCCCGAGAAGTCACAGCTCGTGGTGCAGACGCTATTGACCATTTTTGTGGAGTCCAGCCTCGGGGCCACGCGCCAGGACTCCGACAGTGCCCGGCGTTTCCTGGACGAGCAGATCAAGAGCTACGAAGCCAAGCTCACCGAGGCCGAAGGGCGTCTCAAGGCGTTCAAGCTGCGCAATATCGACATGCAATCGGAAAATGGCCTGGACTCGGCGGGCCGCGCCGCCGAAATTGAAAACATGTTGAGCCAGGCCAGGCTGGATCTGCGTGAGGCCGAAAGTGCCAAGGCTGCGGCGGCGCACCAGCTGGAGGAGATGCGTGCACAAGCCGCACAGGCGCTGAGCGGCCCGACGCCTGATGTACAGACCCCCGAGCTCGATGCGCGCCTGTTTGCCCAAAAGCGCAACCTGGACGCATTGCTGCAGCGTTACACGGACGAGCATCCCGATGTGGTTCGCACGCGCACCCTGATTGCCGAGCTGGAGGCGCAAAAGCGCAAGGAGATCGAGGAACTGCGGCGCAGGCTCCAGAAGACGGGAACGGTGCCCGTGGCCCAGACCAATCCGGCCGCGGTGGAACTGAGCCGCATGTATACCGCGGCCGAGGTGAAGGTGGCGTCCCTGCGTGCCCGGGTGGTCGAATATGAGTCGCGTGTGCGCCGCGTGCGCGAGCAGCTGAAGGAGGCGCCGCAGCTGGAAGCCGAGCTGGCACAGCTCAATCGTGACTATCAGGTCAACCAGAAGAACTACGCCGACCTGGTCGCACGTCGCGAGTCGGCCCTGATGTCCGGCAAGCTGGAAAACACCTCCAACGTGGCCGAGTTCCGCGTCATCGATCCGCCGCGTGTGGCGCCCAAGCCCGTTGCGCCCAACCGCCTGCTGCTGATGCCGGTGTCGCTGCTGGCCGCCATTGCGGCGGGGCTTGGCATGGCATTCCTGATGAGCCAGGTCAGGCCGGTGTTTTTCGATGGCGCCACCTTGCGCCAGGTGACGCAGCTGCCCTTGCTGGGCGTGGTGGGCCTGATTCCCAGCGACGAGCAGCGGCGCCGGGAGTCGCGCAGCCTGAAGCGTTTCGTTGCGGCCAGCATTGCGTTCCTGTTGCTCTACGCGGGCGGCATGGCGGCGTTGTCGGTTCGTTCTGGTGCCTTGGGGTGATAAGCAATCATGACCAGCTCTATTGAAAAAGCGGCCCAACGGCTCGAACAGTTGCGCAAGGCCGGTGCCGTGTTGCCGGGCGACAAGGCAAGGCCTGTGGATGGTTCTACATCGGACGCGGCGCAGCCCGTGGCCGTGGCCGCCACCGAAGAACACGCAAGCCTGCAGCCCAAGCCAGGCCCCAAGAGTGTGCAAATCGACTTGACGGCGCTGGGCGCCAGTGGTTTTGTCACACCCAATGCGCCGCGCTCCGTCACCACGGATCAATACCGCGTGATCAAGCGTCCGCTGTTGGACAACGCCACCGGCAGGGGCGCGGCGTTGGTGGCCAACGGCAACCTGATCATGGTCACCAGTGCCCTGCCCGGCGAAGGCAAGAGCTTCACGGCCATCAACCTGGCAATGAGCCTGGCCATGGAGCTGGATCACACGGTCATGCTGGTGGATGCCGATGTGACGCGCCCTTCGGTGATGTCCAGGCTGGGCCTGCCGCCGGCCGCAGGCCTGATGGATGTGCTGCGGGACGAAAAGATAAAACTGCCCGATGTGCTGCTGCGCACCAACATCGACAAGCTCACGCTGCTGCCGGCGGGCCTGCCCCATGACCGGGCAACCGAATTGCTCGCCAGTGATGCCATGACCGACCTGCTGGACGAAATGAGCAAGCGCTACAGCGACCGGATCATTATTTTCGATTCGCCGCCGCTGCTGCTCACCACCGAGGCAAGGGTGCTGGCCAGTCACATGGGCCAGGTGGTGATCGTGGTTCGGGCCGAGAAAACCCTCCAGTCGGAAGTGGAGCACGCGCTGTCCACCATAGAGTCTTGCCCCATCAAGCTGATGGTGCTGAATCAGGTGCGCCACCATGGTTTGGGTGGCTATGGCTACGGCTACGGCTATGGGCACGACCGGGTGGGGCAGGTGCGTACATCTGCCGCTTCGACTGCCGCAGCATGAAAACAACGAGAGGGCGTTATTTATGAACCTGCTGCACCCTCGCCTAGCGCGAATACCTGTTGTCGGTTGCGCCGCATGGTTGTTGGCCACGGTTCCTGGAATGGTTGCGGCACAGGTTGTTCCAGACCTGAACGCCGACCAGCAGCCCGGCATGCCCGCTTTGCAACCACCGGCGAGCCCTGCCCCGCAAATTGCCATTCCTGCCGTGATGCAGCCGCCAGTGGTCGCGGCCGAGCCGCGCCAATCGGGTGTCCGGTTCGAGCCGCGCATCACGGTGCGGGAAACCATCACCAACAACGCCCGGCTGGACAACACCAACCTCAGCGACCAGCTCACCGAGCTGATGCCAGGCTTTCGCCTGGTGAGCGATACCGCACGCGTCAAGGGTTTTGCCGACTACACCCTACGCTATGCGCATTACGCGCGCAACAGTGCGCCCGATCAAACCTGGCATAACCTGAATGCCAGAGGGACGGTGGAGGCCGTCGAAAAGCATGTCTTTGTGGATCTGGCCGGCCTTGCCGCCATGCAGTCCATCTCTGCGTTTGGGCCGGTCGCGGGGTATTCTCCGGCCAGCTCCAATATGACGCAGACCACAACGTACCGCGTCTCACCCTACCTCAAGGGCAATTTCAGTGGCGGGCTGGATTATGAGGCGCGCTACGCCTTGACGGATACGCGCTATGACACCGGCACGCGCTCCAATGTGTCCGTGCAGGATTGGCTTTTGCATCTGGGGCGGCGCCCCATTGGGCAGCTGTGGTTCTGGGGGGTGGATGCCACGCAGCAGAACGCCGATTTTTCCAATGGGCGCAACATAGATACCACGACGCTGCGCGGGCGATTGAGCTATGCGCCAATTCCACAACTGCGTCTGGCATTGATCGGTGGTTATGAATCTACCAATCAACTGTCGCCAACAAAAAAATCCCACGACATAACCGGTTTTGGCATCGATTGGCGACCATCGGATCGATCCAGGTTTTCCGTGGAGCGTGAGAGCCGATATTTTGGTGAATCGCATAATGCCCGCTTCGAATACCGTACGGCACGGACGGTATGGAGCTATACGGACAGAAGAGGCATTGTTACCGGCCTAGGGGCGCGGCTGGGGTCGATGGGGCCATTGGCTGATTTGCTGGATGGATTTTATTCAAGCTCGGTGCCGGATCCAATGCAACGAGCGCAGATGGTTCAGTCGGCAATTGCACGCCTGGGCTTGCCGGCGGATATGCAGGTGTTTCCTGACTTCCTGACGTCGGTCAGCACCCTGCAGCGGTTGCAGCAGCTGTCGTTCGCCTTGCTTGGGCAGCGCAGTACGCTGACCTTGCTGGCCATGCGCACCGATAGCCGGTTGCTCAATAACTCGCTGCTGCCCGGCGATGACTTCAATATCAATAGCCGGATTGTTCAGCGTGGCTGGAACCTGTCGCTAGCCCATCGCCTGACGCCCAATGCGAGCATCAGCGCAAGCCTTGGCGAAATGCGCAGTGTGGGGTCGGTTCCGGGCCTGGAAACGCGTACCCGTCCGTATATCGTGGCGTGGAACACCATGGTGGCGCGCCGCACCACGGTTGGCATCCAGCTGCGCCGCATACTCTCCGATGGGAACGTCAGTCGATACAGCGAATCGGCCATCATGGGGCTCCTCACACACCGGTTTTGATCCATGTATGAAGCGTTTTATGGCTTGAGCTCCAAACCCTTCCAGCTCAATCCCGACCCCAGTTTTTACTTCAGCAGCAAGCAGCACCAGCGCGCGCGCGCCTACCTCGAATATGGCGTGATGTGCTGCGAAGGGTTCATCGTCATCACCGGGGAGGTGGGCGCAGGCAAGACCACCATCGTGCGCGGCCTGCTAGACAGCCTGGATTCTGAAACGGTTGTTGCCGCGCACCTGGTCAGCACCCAGTTGGGGGCCGAAGACACGTTGCGCCTGGTGGGCGCCGCGTTCGGCGTGCGCGTGCAAGGGGTGCCCAAGGGCGATTTGCTGATGGCCCTGGAGGCGTTCTTCGTGACCCAGACGCTCCAGGGCAAGCGCTGCCTGCTGGTGGTCGATGAGGCACAAAACCTGCAACCGCAAGCGGTGGAAGAGTTACGCATGCTGTCCAACTTCCAAAATGGCCAGGATGCGCTGCTGCAGACCTTTCTGGTGGGGCAACCCGAATTCCGCGAAATTCTGCAGAGCCCGGGCATGCTGCAATTGCGCCAGCGTGTGATTGCCACCTGCCATCTCGGGCCGCTGGATGCAGAGGAGACGCACGAATACATCCTGCATCGCCTGAAATGCGCTGGCGCCAGTGAGAAACCGACGTTCGATGATGAGATTTTCGACGGTATTTACCGTTTCACGGCAGGTATTCCACGCCGAGTGAATACGCTGATGGATCGCATTCTGCTGCAAGGGTTTCTCACCGATAGGGCGCATATAGACCTTGAGTTGGTGAACGAAATCATTCACGAGGTTCAGTCGGAAATGCAAGTGCCACCCAAGGCCTTGCCCCCGTGGGAAATGCCCTTGCGGGCAGCAACAGAGGGCGCGGCGAACGGTGACTCCATCGATGCCGAGCCACTGCTGGCACCCCTGGAGCTTGATGCCCAATTGGCCGACAGTGTCGCGAATCATCTCACGCAGATCACGACGGAGCAGCTGCGCGCGCATTTGTTGCGCATAGAACGCAGCGTGCTGCGGCAGGAGCGCGTAAGCCTGGAAATCTTGATGAACCTGCAGAAACTGGTTGCCGCAAGCCGCCGGCCAAGTTCGGACAGCGCTTCAGGGAATGGCTGAGGCTGCGGGTCATGACGAACACATCCGTTATCAGGAACGCGTTGACGATCGATGTCGAGGACTATTTTCAGGTTTCGGCATTTGCACCGTATATTGAACGTGAAAAATGGGATGCACGCGAGTGCCGGGTGGAGCGCAACGTCGATCGCATCCTGGGGCTGCTGGCCGAACGCGATATACAGGCGACTTTTTTTACCCTGGGCTGGGTGGCTCAGCGCTACCCGGGCCTGGTGCGCCGCATCGTGGACGCCGGCCATGAGCTTGCCAGCCACGGTTATGGTCATGAACGTGTTAGCGACTTGTCCGAGTCTGATTTTTTTCAGGATATACACCGTGCCAAGGCCTTGCTTGAAGATATCGGCGGGGTCAAGGTCCAGGGTTACCGTGCCCCCAGCTTTTCTATCGGCGCCACGAATTTGTGGGCACTCGACACCCTGCAGCGTGCTGGTTATCGCTATAGCTCCAGCATCTACCCTGTAAGGCATGACCATTACGGCATGCCGGACGCGCCGCGGTTTGCACATCAGATCCGTGATGGCTTGCTGGAAGTGCCACCGACGACCATGCGCCTGTTCGATCGCAATCTTCCATCCAGCGGTGGTGGCTATTTCCGTTTGCTGCCCTATGCGCTGTCACGCTGGATGCTGCGCCGTGTCAATGAGCAGGACGCATCGCCGGCGGTTTTTTATTTTCACCCTTGGGAAATAGATGTGGATCAGCCGCGTGTGCATGGGGTTGGCTTCAAGACACGCTTCAGGCATTACGTGAACATTGGCCGCATGGAGCGGCGCCTGGGGTGCTTGTTGCAAGACTTCCGTTGGGGCCGCATGGATCATATTTTTTTACCGCAATCGGTGCAAAAGGCCCCTCTTGTCTGAAGTTGCTACCTCGCTCACCGTTGGCAGGCTTGATCGGCGCAACAGTGCCGACGCCGCGCGCTGGGATGCTTTTGTCCAGGCCTGCCCGCAGGCCACGTTTTTTCATCGCTCCGGCTGGCAGGTGCTGATCGAAGACATATTCGGCCACGACACCTATT
>JAFEES010000072.1 GCA_018240995.1 Pseudomonadota bacterium
ATCTGCTGTATGCCCTGGCGGTATTCCTCGCGGATCAGGTCGGGCGTGAGCGCGTCATCGAAGAAGCGCCGCATATCCTTGACGTTGCCGCCCGAGCTGAAGATGGGGCCGGCGCCGGTGAGGATGACGACCTTCACGCCGGCGTCCTTTCGCACGTCGGCGCACAGCTGCACGAATTCGGCCACCGCGGTGTTGCCGGTGAGCGCGTTGCGCGTCTCGGGCTGGTTCATGGTGACGGTGAGGATGGCGCCGTCGCGCTCCAGGGTTAGAAAGGGCATGGGTACTCCTTGATAAAAATAGGAGCTGCCAGCGCTTGCTATCGTTGGGTTTAGGCGGTTTTACCTCACTGGCGACATGCCTCTGCGACTCCCTCCCCCTCTGGGGGAGGGCTGGGGTGGGGGCCGCCTTGTGACCCTCGACATGTGTCTGGGTGCGCATGCCAAGCCCCCATCCCCACCTTCCCCCAGAGGGGGAAGGAGTCTGAAAAATGTCGCTAGCTTTTTGCCATGGAACGCAATCAATACAAGCGCAAACAGCTATGGTTTTAAAAGTGCCGGCTCAACGTCGGTGATGCGCCGAACCATGTCCAGCGTCAGGCCCTGGTGTTCCAGCAGGGCGCTGCCCGCGACATCGTGCCAGTAGGACTCGCTGCCGGCGCTCTGGCGCCAGGCGTGCAGGCGGCGCGTGAACAGCTGCAGGTCGTATTCGGCGGTAAAGCCTATGGCGCCGTGGATGGAATGCGCCAGCTCGCTCACGGCCAGCGCCGCCTCGCTGCAGCGCGCCTTGGCCGTGGCCACCCGCAAACGATCGGGCACGATGCCCGCGCCGCTGCAGCCCAGCTGCGCCGCCATGCGCGCGGCGAACACATGTTCGCTCATCACCGCCAGCTGGTGCTGTATGGCCTGGAACTTGCCGATGGGGCGGCCGAACTGCTGGCGCTCGTTGGCATATTGCAGCGTGCGTTGAAAGACGCTCATCAAGGCCCCGGCCATCTGCGGCGCGATGACCGCCGCCTGCAGCTGGCGTGCGTCCAGTCCCTGGGCGACGGCGACCACGGGCGCCGCCAGCAGCCGCGCGGGTGACCAGCTCAGGGCCGCATCCAGCGCCAGCGCCTGGGGCAGTTCTTGAGCGCCTGCCACGGCCAGCAGATGCCAACCGTCGCCGGCCTGCACCAGCACTTGTGCCGCCACCCGGCCGCCGCGCACCAGGGCGCAGCGCAGGCCGCCGTCCTCGGTGCGCTCACCCGTAGCCAGCGCAATGGCTCCCGTGTGGCGCGCCACGCCCGCCCCGGCCAGCAGCGCGCGCGCCAGCATGGTTTCGCCCAGCGGCAGCGGCAACGCGTGCGCGCCGCATTGCTCCAGCACGCCGAACACCTGGGACAGACCCAGGCCGGCGCCGCCGTCCTCCTCAGGCAGCAGTGCGTCGGCCAGGCCGGTGGCTTCCAGCTGCTCCCACAGTTGTCGCGTAGCGGGGGCGGTGCGGCCACCGCCTTCGATGGCGCGCACCACCTGGGGCGTGCATTGGTCGGCCAACAGCTGGCGCGCGGCGTCGGCAAACAAGTCGTTGTCTAGGCTCATGTCGTGTCTTTCGAGTCAGCGCAGTCCCAAACCCCGGGCGATCATGCCGCGCAGGATGTCGCGCGTGCCGCCGCGCAGCGAGTACGAGGGCGAGGCCTCGGTCACGTATTTCAGCGTCATCAACAGCTCCACGGGCACATCTTCGCCCTCGCGCGCGAACAGGTCGTCGGCAATCGCCGCCGGGATCATCTGCTCCAGCGTCGTGCCCAGCTCCTTCACCAGGGCTGCCTCGACGATGGGACTTTCGCCGCGCGTGAGCTTTTCCTGGATCGCCACCGACATGGCGCGCAGCGGCGCCAGCTGGGTGAGCACCTTGCCCGCCAGGCGCTGGGCCGATGCCGTGCGGCCCTGCGGGGTACGCACGAAATCCAGCCATTGGTCGAACAGCACGATGCTTGAAAACAGCCGCTCCGGCCCGCTGCGCTCGAAGGCCAGCTCCGCCGTCACCTGCTCCCAGCCCTGGCCCTCGGCGCCGATCAGCGCGTCGGCGCCGAGCTGCACGTTGTCGAAGAACACCTCGCAGAAATGGCTGTCACCCGACAGATCCTCGATGGGGCGCACGGTCACGCCCGGCAGTGACAGATCGACGATGACCTGGGACAGGCCCTTGTGCCGGTCGTCGGCGCTGCCGGAGGTGCGCACCAGCGCGATCATGTACTGGCAGTGGTGGGCGTTGGTGGTCCAGATCTTCTGGCCATTCAGCACGAAGCCTTTTTCATTGGGCGTGGCGCGCGTCTTCACGCTGGCCAGGTCTGAGCCCGCGCCGGGCTCGCTCATGCCTATGCAAAAAAACGCCTCGCCGCGGCACACGCGCGGGATGTAGAAGCGCTTTTGCGCCTCGGTGCCGTACTTCAGGATCAGCGGCGCGCTCTGCCGATCCGCGATCCAGTGCGAGCCCACGGGCGCGCCGCAGGCCAGGTATTCCTCCACCAGCACATAGCGCGTGAAGGCGCTGCGCCCGCCGCCGCCGTACTCCCTGGGCAGGGTCACGCCTATCCAGCCCTTTTGCCCCAGTTGGCGGCTCAGCTCGGCGCTGTAGCCGCCCCAGGAGCGAGCGCGAATGTGCGCAGGCAGACCGGCGATGGCCTGGGCCAGAAAGGCGCGCACCTCGGCGCGAAGGGCCTCGTCCTCGGGCGGGATGCGCGTGAGTGCGAGTGAATCGAGGGTGCTCATTCATCCTCCTTGTGTTACTGCAGCGGCACCTTGGCCTGCTGCACGATGCGCTTCCACAGCGCGATCTCACCATTTTGGAACTCGTGCATCTGCGCCGGCCCGCCGGTCATGGGCGTGGCGCCCAGGCGTTCGTAGAAGGCGCGCGTCTCATCCATCTTGGAGATGGTGGTGAACAGCTCGGCCAGCCTGGCCGTCTCGGCCGATGGCGTCTTGGCGCTGACCATGGCGCCCACCCAGGTGTAGGCCTCGAAGCCCGGCAGTCCTGCCTCGCTCATGGTGGGCACCTCGGGCGCGTTGGCCACGCGCTGGTCGGCGGCCACGGCCAGGATCTTCACGCGTCCGCCCTTGGCCAGCTCCAACACCGCCGTGACCTCGGCAAACGCGTAGTCCACCGTGCCGGAAGCCACGGCGGTCATGGTCTCGCCCGCGCTCTTGAAGGGCACATGCACGGTCTGCAGGCCGGCGCGGTCGTTGAGCAGCTCGCCCATCAGCTGGTAGCCGGCCGAGCCGGCGCCAAAGTTGACCTGGCCCGGATGGGCCTTGGCGTACGCCAGCAGGCCCTTGAGGTCGTTGTAGGGCGCATTCGGCGGCACCACCAGCATGGCCGGCGCGCGCATCATCATGGTCAGCGGCGAGAAATCCTTCACCGGGTCGTAGGGCAGCTCCTTGAACAGCGCCGCGTTCACGGCCAGCGTGGAGTTGCTGCCGATGAACACGGTGTAGCCATCGGCCGGCGCCGTCAGCACCTGCTTGACAGCCAGGAAGCCGTTGGCGCCGGGCTTGTTCTCCACCACCACGGCCTGGCCCGTCAGATCCTGCAGCTTCTTGGCGAAGTAGCGCGCCGAGGTGTCGGTGCCGCTGCCGGGCCCGAAGGGCACGACGAACTTGATGGTCTTGACTGGAAAGGTTTGCGCCTGGGCGGCAGGCGCCATGGCGGCGCCCAGGGCCACGAGGACAGCGCCGCACAGGGCGTGCAGCGTGCTTCTGCGGTGCAATGGCATGGGTGATGTCTCCTGCGAATGCTCTTTCGGGACACTTTAGGCCGCCGCCACCATGCTGTCTAATATTAAAAATATCGATTGCAATATCCAACGCATATCAAATGAACCTGCGCCAACTGCACCAGTTCGTCACGCTGGCGGAGACCGGCAACTTCCACCGCGCGGCCGAGCGTCTGCATATGGCGCAGCCGCCGCTGTCGGTGTCGATCCGCAAGCTCGAAGACGAGCTGGGCAGCCCGCTCTTCGAGCGCACCGGTACCGGCGTGCTGCTCACCCCCGCCGGCCAGGCCATGCTGGGGGATGCACGGCGCGCGTTGCAGCATGCCGAGCAATGCCGCCAGGCGGTGCAGGATGCGCGCGCGGGCACGGGCGGGCGGCTGCGCCTGGGCATCATCGGCTCGGCCACCTATGCACTGCTGCCGCGGCTGATTCCCTCGCTGCGCGCGCGCTACCCGCAGATCGCGCTGGAGCTGACCGAGGCCACCTCGTCCGAGATCCTGGAGGGCCTGCTCTCGCGCCGCTTCGATGCCGGCCTGCTGCGCTATCCGGTGCTGGACGCGAGCGGCTTCGAGCTGCTGCCGCTGGACCGCGACGACTTCGTGCTGGCCGTGGCCGAGAGCAGCCCGCTGGCCGAGCGCGACGCCATCGCCCTGCACGAGGCGGCGCACGAGCCCTTCATCATGTACCCGCGCGCCAGGGTGCCGGGCCTGGCGGCCCTGGCCATGATGCGCTGCCAGGCCTCGGGTTTTGCCCCGCGGGTGGCGCAGGAGGCCATGCAGGTGCAGACCATCATGAGCCTGGTGGCCTCGGGCCTGGGCGTGGGCCTGGTGGCCGGCGTGGCGCGCCAGGTGGTGCCGCGCGGCGTGGTCTGCCTGGACCTGACCGACAACCCGCCGGGCTTTCACGTCGGCATTGCGCTGGCGCGGCTGGCGGGTGAACCCAGCCGCGTGGTGCAGCGCTTTGCCGAGCATGCACTGGAATGCGCGGGCCAGGAGCAGGGCCGCGGCACGGGAGCGCCGGCGTCTCGCCGGCATGGGGGCCTTGATGCCGGCGAGACGCCGGCGCTCCCAGCGGTAAATGGCTGTGGCGGTTGATATACAAGTGCATGCAGCTATTAGTTATGTAGTGCACCGGCGCGCCGCATAGGCCACATACCAGGCCAGGCAACCAGGGTTGGCCATGGCCTCCTGGTTCACCACCTTGGCCAGGGGCTGGCCCAGCAGCAGCTTCTTGATGGGCAGCTCCTGCTTCTTGCCCGACAGCGTGCGCGGCACCTCGGCCACCTGCTCTATGGCGTCGGGCACGAAGCGCGGGCTCAAGCGTTGGCGGATGGTGTCGTGGATGCGCTCGCGCAGGGCGTCGTCCAGCACCGCCCCCGCCCGCAGCACGACGAACAGCGGCATGAAGCTCTCGCGCCCCAGGTATTCCAGATCGACGACCATGGAGTCCAGCACCTCCGGCAGGGCCTCGACGGCGCTGTAGATCTCGCTGGTGCCCATGCGCAGGCCGTGGCGGTTGATGGTGGCGTCCGAGCGGCCGTAGATCACGCACCATTCCCCCCGGCCCTCTTCGTCGCCTATGCGCAGCCAGTCGCCATGGCGCCAGACGCTGCCGGCCCCGGGCCCCATGTCGCCGCCGCCAGGCCGGCGGCCATGGCCCGGCGGATACGTCTCGAAGTAGCTGGCCAGATAGCGCGCCTTGCCCGGGTCGTTCCAGAAGGCCAGCGGCATGGACGGTATCGGCTGCGTGCACACCAGCTCACCCACCTGGCCGGTAACGGGCGCGCCGGCCTCATCCCAGGCCTCGACGGCCGCGCCCAGCATGCGGCATTGCATCAGGCCGGGGCGCTGCGGCAGCTCGGGCGTGCCGGCGATGAAGCCGCCGGCGAAGTCGGTGCCGCCCGATATGTTGAGCCACCAGATGTCTTTTTGCGCCGGCGTGGCGGCAATGGCTGCGAACTGCGCGCTGCCCCAGGCCTGCACCTCGGCCGACAGCGGCGACCCCGTGCTGCCCAGCGCGCGTATGAGCGACAGGTCGCCGCAGCGGGCCAGATCTACGCCGGCCTTCATGCAGCCGGCAAAGAAGGCCGCGCCCGATCCCATAAACGTGACGCGGTGGCGCGCCGCAAAGCGCCACAGCGTGCCCCAGTCGGGTGCCTGGCGCGGCCCGGCGGGGCTGCCGTCGAAGATCACGCAGGTGGTGCCCGACAGCAGGCCCGCCACCTGGCAGTTCCACATCACCCAGCCGGTGGAGCTGTACCAGCAAAAGCGCTCGCCCAGGCTGTTGGCGGCGTAGCTGGCGCCCAGGTCCATGTGCAGGCCGGTGACCATGGCCACCAGCACGATGCCGCCATGCGAATGCACGATGGGTTTGGGCAACCCCGTGGTGCCGCTGGAATAGACGATCCACAGCGGGTGGTCGAACGGCAGCCACAGCGGCTCGAAGGCCGCCACTTCGGCATCATTTCGGGCCACAACGTCCGTGTAGCGGGCGCTGTCAGCTATGGTTTTTGTGGCATCCAGGTTGTTTACCAGCAGCAGGTGGCGCACGCTGGGCAGCGCTGCGCGCAGCTCGGCCAGCACCGGCGTGCGATCCATGTCCATGCCGGCCCAGGTGACGCCGTCCACCGCTATCAGCACCTTGGGCTCAATCTGGCGCAGGCGGTCGAGCACGGCGCTGGCGCCCATGTCGGGCGCGCACACGCTCCACACCGCGCCAATGCTGGCGCAGGCCAGGAAGGCCACCATGGTTTCTGGCATGTTGGGCAGGTAGGCCGCCACGCGGTCGCCCGGCTGCACGCCCTGGGCCTGCAGGTGCAGGGCCAGGGCGGCGCTCTGGCGCCTGAGCTCGGGCCAGGACAGCTCACGCACGCGGCCCTTTTCGTCCTCGCTGATCACCGCCGCCAGCCCCGCGCCATGGGCCGCAGCCACATGGCGCAGCACCTGCCGGGCGTAGTTGGCCTGGGCGCCGGGAAACCACTCGGCCCCCGGCATCACGTTGCGCCCCAGCACCGCACTGTGCGGCGTGGGCGAGGCCAGCGCGTGGTAGTCCCAGATGCTTTGCCAGAAGGCGTCCAGCTCGGTCACCGACCAGCGCCACAGCGCCGGGTAGTCGTCGAACGCCAGGCCGCGCTCGGTGCGCAGCCAGTCCTGGTACAGGCGCATGCGCGGCACGTAAGGGGGGGTGTTGTTTGTCTCCATCGCACCAGCGTAGCAGCGCGCCGGGGGCGCTGCCCGCGCCCACACGTCGCGCGCCGGACAGTTGCCGCCGCGCAATAACCCTGCGCTGGGCCGGCCGTACCATACGCCCCATGCAACACAGCGACGTTCTCATCGTTGGCGCAGGCCCGGCCGGCCTGTCGCTGTCCATCTCCCTGGCGCAGGCGGGCTTTTCGGTCACCGTGGTCGAGCAGCAAACTGCGCAGCAGCTGGCCGCGCCCGCGCCGGACGGGCGCGAGATCGCCCTCACCCACCCCAGCGTGGCGCTCTTGCAGCGCCTGGGCAGCTGGCAGCAGCTGGACGCGCATGAGGTTGGCCTGCTGCGCGAGGCCCAGGTGCACGACGGCCCGGTGGGCCAGCATGGCGCCATGCAGCTGCACGCCGGCGGCAGCGGCGTGGATCACCTGGGCTGGATCGTGCCCAACCACGCGCTGCGCAGGAGCGCCTGGGCCGTGGCCAGCCGCACGCCCGGCGTGCAATTGGTGACCGGGGCACGCGTGGGCCAGGTGAGCGTGACGCCCGAGCAGGCCCAGTTGAGCTACACCAGCGCCGACCGCCCCGACGCGCCCGCGCAGCAGCTGCAGGCACCGCTGCTGGTGGCCGCCGACAGCCGCTTTTCCAGCATCCGGCGCCAACTGGGCATTGGCGCGTCGATGAACGACTTTGGCCGCACCGTCATCGTCTGCCGCATGCGCCACGCGCTGCCGCACCACGAGACCGCCCACGAATGCTTTGGCTACGAGCGCACGCTGGCCATACTGCCGCTGCCCGACGACGTGGTCGACGGCAGCCCCATGTGCTCGGCCGTGGTCACGGCCGACAGCGCCCAGGCGCAGGCGCTGCTGGCGCTCGGCCCGGCAGACTTTGCCGCCGCCGTGCAGGCGCAGTTCCAGCACCGGCTGGGCGCCATGGAGCTCGTCGGCGAACGCCACTCCTACCCGCTGGTGGCCGTCTGGGCGCAGCGCTTCGTGGGCCGGCGCTGCGCGCTGATTGGCGACGCCGCCGTGGGCATGCACCCGGTCACGGCCCATGGCTACAACCTGGGCCTGGCGGGCGTGGAAAGCCTTACCGCCACCCTGCACGCCGCGCGCGGCCGCGGCCAGGACATTGGCGACGCCGCCGTGCTGGCGCGCTACGAGCGCGCCCACCGCCTGCACGCCTGGCCCATCTACCAGGGCACGAACACCGTCGTCGGCCTGTACACCGACACCCGGCCACTGCCCAAACTGCTGCGCCGCGCGGTGCTGGCCGGCTCCACCCGGCTGCCGCCGCTCAAGGCCCTGATCGTGAGCCAGCTCACCGGCCGGCGCCCGGCCTGGCCGGCGCAGCCGCGCTGACCCGGCACCCCAGCCATAACCACAACTTATGGATAGGCGCCGGCGCGCGTCTACCAGGCCGGCGCCTGGCTGCCTACAGTGGGGCATCGCCTTGACTACACAGGCCGGCCATGCCCCATTCACAACCCGGTTCACCCCTCGCTGCAAGCGCCGCCCCCATGGTGGTGGACGGCCACGCCCATGTCTTCCTCAAGGATCTGCCGCTGGCCGGCACGCGCCGCTATGCGCCCGGCCATGACGCCACGCCCGCGCACTACCTGGGCCTGCTGGATGCGCATGGCGTCACGCATGGCGTGCTGGTGCAGCCCAGCTTTCTGGGCACCGACAACAGCTACCTGCTGAGCGTGCTGCACGCGCACGCGCAGCGCCTGCGCGGCGTGGTCATGCTGGACCCGGCCACGGACGAGGCGCAGCTGGCGGCCCTGAACGCGGCCGGCGTGGTGGGCGTGCGCCTGAACCTCATGGGCCAGCCGCTGCCCGACCTCGATGCGCCGCAGTGGCAGGGCTTTCTGGCACGCCTCGCGGCCCTGGACTGGCACCTGGAACTGCACCGCCAGGCGGCCGACCTGCCGCCGCTGCTGGACGCGGCGCTGCGCGCGGGCTGCCGCATCGTGGTGGATCACTTCGGCCGGCCCGACGCGGCGCAGACATATGCCGACCCCGGCCTTGCCGCCTTGCTGCGGCGTGCCGCATCGGGCCGCATCTGGGTCAAGCTGTCGGCCGCCTACCGCAACGGCCTCGGCGCCCAGGTGACCGTGGCGCAGCGCACGCCCGCGCTGCTGCAGGCCGACGCCGACGCGGCCCGCGCCTGCGCCGGCCGGCTGCTGGCGGCCTTCGGGCCCGAGCGCCTGGTCTGGGGCAGCGACTGGCCGCACACCCAGCACGAGCAGCTGACCGACTACGGCGCCAGCCTGGCCGCGCTGGCCGACTGGGTGCCGCACGCCGCGCAGCGCGCGCGCATCCTGGGCGCCACCGCCGCCGAGCTGTTCCACCTTCCACCGCAGCATCCATAAACCCACAGGAGACCTTATGCAACGACGTTCCATCGCCCTCGCCGCCCTGGCCCTGGCCCTTGCGCCGGCCGTGCATGCCCAGACCAGCCCCATCGCGGGCTTTCCCAACAAGCCCGTGCGCATGGTGGTCACCTACCCGCCGGGCGGCACCGTGGACGCGGTGGCGCGCATCCTGGGCCCCAAGCTGACGCAGGCCTGGGGCCAGTCGGTGGTGGTGGACAACCGCGCCGGCGGCGGCGGCATCATCGGCGCGCAGGCGGTGCTGTCGGCGCCCGCCGATGGCTATACGCTGATGATGGATGCGTCCAACCACGCGCAAAACCCGGCCCTCAAGAAGCGCATGCCGTTCGACACGCTCAAGGCCTTCGCGCCGGTGTCGCTGGTGCTCAAGGTGCCCAGCGTGCTGGTGGTGAACCCCAGCTTTCCCGTGGGCACGGCCAAGGAGCTCATCGCCTACGCCAAGGCCAACCCCGGCAAGGTGGACTATGCCTCCTCGGGCAACGGTTCGGCCCAGCATCTGGCAGGCGAGCTGTTTGCGCTGAAAACCGGCGCCCCCATGGTGCATGTGGCCTACCGCGGCGGCGGCCCGGCCATGGTGGACGTGATGGCCGGCAACGTGCCGGTATTCTTCGCCAGCCTGGCCTCGGCCCTGCCCTACATCCAAAGCGGCAAGCTCAAGGCCCTGGCCGTGGCCGGCCAGCGGCGCTCGCCGGTGCTGCCAGACACGCCCACCTTCAGCGAGTCGGGCGTCAACGGCGTCGATGTCTATGAGTGGAACGCCCTGTTCGCGTCGGCCGGCGTGCCCACCGCGCTGGTGGACAAGATCAGCCGGGACGTGGCCGCCGCCCTGTCCGACCGCGAGGTCAAGGCGCGGCTGATGTCGCTGGGCGCCGAGGTCATAGGCTCCACCCCGAAGGAGCTGGAGCAGTACCGCCGCGCCGAAATCACCCAGTGGACGGCCCTGGGCAAGCAGGCCAATATCTCGCTGGACTGAAGCCCGGCAGCCTTGTGCAGGGCCCTCCTCCCCTCTCCCCTCGCGGGAGAGGGCGGGGGAGCGCCTTGGTCGTGGCAATGCCGTCTTGCGTCCTCCCCTCTCCCCTCGCGGGAGAGGGGCCGGGGGAGAGGGGGCTGATCCACAG
>JAFEES010000073.1 GCA_018240995.1 Pseudomonadota bacterium
TGATCCTGTTCAAGCGCAACGGCGACGACCGGGAGCGCGCATCGGATCATCCGCTCTATCGGGTGCTGCACGACCAAGCCAACCCCGAGCAAACCGCCTTGGAGGCACGCGAGTACATGCAGGCATGTGTCCTGCTCAGGGGCAATGCCTTTGCGCGCCTGGTGCGCGGCTGGGATGGCCAGGTGCGGGAGCTGTGGCCGCTCAACCCCGATAACGTGCAAGTGCAGCGCACCAGCTCCGGCCTGGTGTACGACTACACGAAGGACGGCGTATTGACCCGCCTGCTGGCCCATGAGGTGCTGCACCTTCGCCACCGCCTGGGTGACGACGGGGTTATGGGCGTGTCGCCTATCGCCGCCGCCCGTGGAGTGGTGGAGCTGGCCCAAGCCGAGAACGAGCACGGACGAAACACCTTCACCAATGGGGCAAAGCTGCTGGGCGTGCTCAAGTTCCCCGGACGCCTGAAGCCTGAGCAGCGCCAGGCCATCGCCACGAGCTGGGCAAGCCAACATGCAGGTGGCGGTAACGCAGGCCGCACGGCGATTCTTGAGGAAGGCGTGGACTTTCAAGCCCTGTCCATGACGCTGGAGGATGCCGAGTGGATCGCCGCCCGCCAGTTCTCCGTGGAGGAAGTGGCCCGCCTGTTCCGCGTACCGCCTACCGTGATCGGTGATCTGAGGAATGGCAACTACTCCAACAGCGTGGAGATGGCACGGCAGTTTGTCACCCAGACACTGCGCCGCCACCTTGTCGCCTGGGAACAGGCCATCGCTGCCAAGTGCCTGACAGACGCAGGCCGCCGCACCTACTTTGCAGAGCATCAGGTGGAAGGCTTGCTGCGTGGGGATAGTGCCAACCGCGCCGCGTTCTACAGCTCCGGCATTGCCGACGGATGGCTCATGCGCTCAGAGGCCCGCAAGCTGGAGAACTTGAAAGTTATCGACGGGCTCGATTCTGAGCCGGTTACCACTTCCGCCCCTGACGTGCCGAAGGGTGGCACCCCTGCGCCGCTGCCGTACCCGAGCAAGCAACAGGAGGCCGCCGCATGAAGCTCAAGATGCTAGACCCCTGGAAGGCCCGAGGTTTGAAGATGGTGGACGACGTGCGCCCGCCCTTGAAGCTGGCAGACATTCGCACCAAGCGCTGGCGCAAGGCAGACAACGGGCGATTGCTGCCCCTCAACTCTGACGCCTGGCGCAAGCTCCGCAAACAGGTGCTGGCAGAGGAACCACTTTGCAGGCACTGCGCCGCCCAAGGTTTGACGGTGCCAGCCACCGAAGTGGATCACATGCGGGGAGCTGCCGATAACTCCCGCGATGCGCTGCAAGCCCTGTGCAAGCCCTGTCACAGCATCAAGACCATGGCCGAGCTGTACGGCAGACCGGCGCGCATGGGATGCGATGCCGAGGGCAACCCGATCAATCCGGCGCATCCGTGGAACGAGAAATCACGGGCAACCGATAGCCCAGAACCGACCGGTTCCCCTTCTTTTAACGCTCCCTGCTTAAAAAATAGGCAACCATGAAGCTGACCCCCAAGCGCCACCGCTCCGACAGCGCCAAGAGTGCAGCCAAAGCGCACCAGAACGCCGCCCAAGCGCCTATTGAGCCGCCAGGGTATGTCACCCTGCCCGAGCCGTGCAAACCCTTCTGGCAGGCCATCGTGACCAGCCGCCCGCGTGACACATGGACAGACGCCGACCTGGTGCAAGCCGCCAACCTCGCCCGGACGCTGCACGCCATCGAATCGGCTCCGGTGGGCAGTGACGACCATGCAAAGCTGACTCGCCTCGCCATGGCTCTGAGCCGCGCCGTTTACGTGCATGCCACTGCCACGGTGGGCCGCGCCGCCGACACGGTGCAGGAGGCCACGGCAGAACGTCACGCCCGCCAGGACGAAGGCGACGACCTGATCCCGAGGCTGCGCGCGGTATGACCCGAGCCGCCCGCGTTATCGAGTTCATCGAGCGTTACTGTGTGACGCCCGAAGGCGCGGACGTGGGCAAACCCCTGAAGCTGGCAGAGTTCCAAAAACAGTTCATCCGGGACGTTTACGACAACCCCGCAGGCACGCGCCGCGCCCTGCTGTCGGTGAGCAGAAAAAATGGCAAGAGCGGCCTGGTTGCCGGCCTGCTGCTGGCGCACCTGGTGGGCCCCGAGGCCAAGCAGAACGCGCAGATAGTCTCCGGTGCCATGAGCCGCGACCAGGCCGCCCTGGTGTTCTCGCTGGCCTGCAAGATGGTGCAGCAGTCCCCGAAGCTGGCGCCCCTGGTGCGGATCATCCCCAGCGGAAAGCGCCTGATCGGCCTGCCGCTCAACGTGGAGTACAAGGCCCTTGCAGCGGACGGCAAGACCGCCCACGGCCTTTCCCCGGTGCTGGCCATCTTGGACGAAATCGGCCAGGTGCGTGGCCCGCAGTCCGACTTTATCGACGCCATCACCACCAGCCAGGGCGCACACGAAGCGCCGCTGCTGATCGCCATATCGACGCAGGCGGCCTCGGATCAAGACCTGTTTTCACAGTGGCTCGACGATGCCCGCCAGTCCAACGATCCGCGCATCGTCTGCCACCTGTACGCCGCGCCCGAGGGCTGC
The DNA here is from genome assembly GCA_018240995.1 of Pseudomonadota bacterium. Lineage (GTDB taxonomy): Bacteria > Pseudomonadota > Gammaproteobacteria > Burkholderiales > Burkholderiaceae_C > Alicycliphilus. The sequence continues at coordinate 2,595 of JAFEES010000073.1, forward strand.
GACCTCATGGACGAAAGCGCCTGGCGTGCGGCAAATCCGGCCCTGGGCCTGTTCCGCTCCGAAGATGATCTTCGGGAACAAATGGCGCAGGCGCAGCGCATGCCGAGCATGGAGAACAGCGCCCGCAATCTGCTGCTGAATTGTCGCGTCTCCACCTTTTCCCCGTTCATCAGCCCGGACGTGTGGAAGGCGTGCGCAGGGAGTGTCCCGAATTTTGGGGACACCCCTGTCTGGTGCGGACTGGACTTGTCGGCCCGCCTAGACCTGACCGCCCTTGTCGTCGTCGGACAGATTGATGACGTGTGGCAGGTGCAGGCCCACTTCTGGACACCAGAACAAGGACTGGCAGACCGTGCCCGCCGTGACCGTGCCCCCTATGACGTGTGGGCGCGCCAGGGCCTGCTACGGACGACGCCAGGCGCAAGCGTGGACTATGAGCACGTAGCCGCAGACATTGCCGAAATCCTGTCAGACCTTGACGTCAGAGGTGTGGCCTTCGATAGGTGGCGAATCGACCTACTCAAAAAAGAGTTCGACCGCCTGGGCGTTGATCTGCCGCTGGTGGAGTGGGGCCAAGGGTTCCGCGATATGTCAGTGGCCCTTGATGCCCTGGAGGCCGAGCTACTGAATGGACGCATCGCCCACGGTGGCAATCCGCTGCTGACCTGGTGCGCCGCCAATGCCGTGGTGACCAAAGACCCGACCGGCGCGCGCAAGCTGGACAAAGCCAAGGCCACCGGACGCATTGACGGATTGCAGGCTCTCGCCATGAGTATGGGCGTGGCATCGAGGGCCGAGCAAGCGCAGTTCGTGGGGTTCGACGCCTTCACGTTCGTTTGAATAACCCTAGCCGGGAGGGGCCGCAAGGCATAGCCCGGACGCAGATTAGGCGGTTCGTGCTGCGTTTCAGAAAAACACCGCCAGCCAGCAAGTGGACTTTCACGGACTGGGCGCAAAGGTGAGTGATTCTCCAATGCGTCCACGGCCCTGATCCCTTTCACCACGGTGCTGGCACCCCGCCCCGGCCCTGCGTGATGCTTGTCCGGGGCACCTATTCCAACCATTTGAAAGAAATCAAATGCTCGACTTTGCCGACACGAAGACCTATCTCCGCGTTGACCACTACGACGACGACGCGCTGATCCAGATGTTGATGGACACGGCCACCGCCGCCGCCGCCGACTATCTGAATATGCCGCTGGAACAGATGACCACGACCGTGCCCAGCCCAATCAAGTCTGCCGCGCTGCTGCTGGTGGGCAACCTGTACGAGAACCGGGAGAGCATGAGCGACCGCCCGTACAGCAAGAACCCGACATTCGAGGCGCTGCTGAACCCCTACCGGGTGCATTCATGAAGGCGGGCGACCTTGACCAGCGCGTGACGGTGGAGCGCTACACAAGCACCGAGGACGAGCTAGGCCAGCCCATCCAGTCCTGGGCCCCCCTGTTCACCTGCTGGGCCGCTGTGGAGCCGCTGACGGGCCGGGAGTACCTGGCAGCGCAGGCCGCGCAGTCCGAGGTGACGGCGCGCGTGACCATGCGCTACCGGCCCGGCATCACGGCGCAGGATCGCGTGATCCACGATGGCACCACCTACAACATCGTGAGCGTGATCGACGTGCGCAGCGAGCGCAAGGAGCTGATCCTGATGGTGAAAGGCTGAGCTATGATCCGCGCCACGGCAACATGGCATGTTGCGCTCCGGGTTCCAGAAACCTGACCCGGAAAAAAGAAAGGCCCACCGCTACCAACAGTGAGCCTTTCCGCAAGACATGCCACAGAAGGGAATGGCCGCAAGCGTTGACGCGATCATATCGCGCCTGGTGATCCGGTGCAAAACCATACGACACCCGAGGGCGACTGATCCCCCCACCGCACCCATTCCGCAGCGCCTGGCCTATGCGTCCCGATGTGGTGAGGTACGTTCTCGACTTCTGCCCCCACTGAGGCCCGATTCGGCCTGAGCGTGCCCACGGCGCGAGGAATGGGACTCCCTCGACAGCGCCGGCGCAGAGCGAAAGCAGGACGCGCGAGGGGGGGATGGTGTATCCCTGAACCTGTGACGGCATGGCGCACCAGTTCATGCCGGCCCTATGGCGACCGACCGACCGACCGACGGCAGGCCACCGGGCAGAGCAGCACCCCGCAACAGCGGGTAGGGGCGAGCTTTGCCCTTCGCTCCCTCCCTTCCTCCCTCCGGCAGAGCCGTCCAAGGCCCCCGCATGAAGTCGCAGCGCACGCCAGTGCCGCTGCTGCCCTGCCTGGAGAGGGGAAATCAAAAGGTATTCGGCAAGCGCAGCGCGTCAGGCCGTAGGCCCCACCCCTGTGGGCAAGGTGGCGCCGTAGCGTGGGCATGTGGGCAACGTGCAACGTTGTCCATATGTCCATGCGTAGGGCCGGCTTGCCCAGCAGGCGCAAGACTGGCGCCCGGCTGGTGCAACACCTTCCCCCGCGCGCGCGTGGAGGGCGCTTCGACAGGAGGTGGAAAATTTTCCACCTCCTCCCTTCCCCCGCGCGCGCGTGGAGGGCGCCAGGCCGAGCAAAAGTGCAACGTTGCACCATTGCCCTCCCCCGCGCCGGACATGGTGATATACTTGCATGAACACATGAAGGCGTAAGCACATGAAGATCATTGCAACCATCAACGAGAAGGGCGGCAGCGGCAAAAGCACCATTGCCACCAACCTGGCCTGCGCCTTGCATCGCCAGGGCGCCCGCGTGGTGCTGATCGACGCCGACCCGCAGGGCACCACCCGCGACTGGCGTGCAGCCAGCCCTGAAGGCGCCAACGTGCCTGCCGTGATCGGTGCCGACCGCCCGAAGGAGCTGCAAGCCGCCATCAAGGACGCCAGTGCCGACTATGTGGTGATCGACACGCCAGCGAAGGCCGGCGATATGTCCGCCGCCGTGGTGAGCGCAGCCGACATCGCACTGATCGTTATTCAGCCGTCTGGCGCTGACGTGTGGGCATCCGCGCCCACTGTGCGCCTGGTGCGGCAAAAGCTGGACATGGGCCGGGAAATCGACGCCGCTTTTCTGGTGAACCGTGCGGCAGCGAATACCCGGCTTTCCAAGCTGATCCGGGACGGCGAATGGAACGACTACGGCATTGACCAAATGAAATCGACCGTCAGCAACCGGGTTTCCTTCGCCATTGCACTGACGCAAGGCGTTTCCGTGTTCGACATGCCCGACACCGCAGCGCAGGCTGAAATCACCAACATCATTCAAGAGCTGAAGGAGGCCAATTGGCTATGAGCGGAATTGCAATCAAATCAAAACCCGCCGATCAAGTCCGCGCCGACGTGCCCGTTCACAAGGTCGGCAAGGGCGAAACCGTCCGCCTGAATATCAACATCGACAAGGAAGAGCGCGCGCAGTGGAAGCGTGCAGCCATCGACCTGGACACCGACGTTACGACGCTCGTGCATGAGGCCGTGAGGAAATACTTACGTGAGCATGGGAAGGCATGAACATGAAACCCCTGAACCTGACCCCTGCCGAGGCGCAGGCCGTATTTGCAGCCCTCAATCGCACCGTGCAGGAGCTGCTGGCCTATCCCGACCTGGACGGCATCGAGCGTGAGCAGCTAGCCGCCGCCTGGACGGCGCAGAAAAAGGTGGCCGCCATGCTGCCCGGCGTGGTCGGCATAGATGAGCGCGAGGCCAGGGTGCAGGCCGCCATGCAGTGACAGCCGCGCCGCAGGGCTTTATCTGCGGCAAAAGCGACGGCCAGAGCAGCTACTACCTTGCCCCGGCCGTCTGACCATCAACCGATCGAACAAGGATCAACCAATGGCTACCCCTATTTTCACCGCCCCCGACCCGCAGGAGCTGATCGACGCCGTGGACGCCACCCACAGCGCGCTAATCAAGGTGCGCGCCTTGCTGTGCATGACGTATGGCAATAGCGGCGAGGCTTTCCGCAGCATGTCCGGCGAATATCAGGACAGTTTCCTGTGGGCAATCAGCGACCTGGTGGATAACGCCGTGGCCGGCTTTGAAACAGTGTGCGAGGCCCGAGACAGAGCAGCCAGCCCAGCGACCAGCAACTGAGAAAGGACAACATGGCCAGCAATGGATTTTTCGCTGTATCGCGTGACACCTTCGTCGGTGCGTGCGAGCTGGGCATTAACCCGGCCTGCGCCTTCCTCGTGCTGGCCTGTGGCACCGGCAAGGACAACGCCACAACCCGCTGGAGTGCCGAGGCCGTGGGCAACCATGCCGGAATGCGCTGGAGTGCCGCAAAAGAGGCCATAACGGCCCTGTGCGGCGCTGGCCTGGTGGCCAAGGGCGGCAAGCCTTCGCGCCCCTCCTACAAGCTGCACAAGGGCGGCCCGCCGATATGGCTACCCCGCACGCTGGTGGAAGGTGCAGCCGGTGAAGTGCCGCCCGTGGCCAAGATGCGCCAGACGCAAGACCCCATGGCGCTGCGCCTGCTGGTGGAGCTGTACACGGCCCAAAACCTACGCGAAGACGGAGGCATCAGCACCAGCGTTTACAACGTGAAGTATGAGCGCCGCCGCGCTGGCGAGCATGGCGCCTACGTGGTGTGGGACTTCACCGAGCCAAAGGCTTGGGTGACCTGGGGGGACGTGACCCGCCCCCATCGGGACGTGCTGACCAAGCAGGAGGAAGCCGCGGGCAAATCTGCCGGCACGGGCTTTTTCCGGCGCTTCGAGGCCCTGGCGAGCCTGGGTCTGGTGGAGATAGTCCCCTACCTGTACGACGGCCCGCAGGGCGAGCCAATGCACCCCATGACGCTGACCGGCCTGCCTATCGAGCGCGAGCTGTATATGGCCGCCGAAGGTGCAGCAGAAAGGATGCTAGGGGAATCGTGGGCGCAAAGCCTGCAAGGCATTACTGTGCCGGTGCAAAAGCACATTACCGAGGCCGCGCTGATCGGCATGGCCCGCTTGCGATACCGCCCGCAGACACGCCTGACAGGTGCATGGTGGGCAGAGCACCAAAGCATATGCGGCGCCTTCATTGACAGTTACAACGCGCTTGCGGCGCCCGTGCAGCCCGCCTTCCATGCCGCAGTGCCAAGCGCGTTCAGAGCTGCCAACAGCGACTTTGGCACCCCATTTTGACCTTGGGAAGACATCAAGGTATTCATCAAGGTTAGATCAAGGTTTCTTCAAAGTACCTAATAGCAACCCCGCGCTGTCGCGCGGCGACACTTTCACGGGATAGCAAAATGACAGCCATCAAAAAGACAGCCGCCCGCTTCTACCTTGCCTGCATGGCTGAGGCTGACGCCAGGGAAAAGCAAGCGCAGGCAACAGCAAGACGAGAGGCCCCGCAGCGCCTGATCGGCGGATGCGTCCTGTACCACCTGCCGCTGGCGCGCAAGCAGCAACACCCCCCGACCCCCTACTACTCGTAGGGGGAGAAACAGCCGTTTCCCCAAGGCGGAGACACAAATCCAGCCACCCGCCCGCCACCTTCACCTGGTTGACATAAGACCGCAAGTATTTGACCGGCCCCGAAAAGGGTGCAATCTGCGCCACCAAAAGCCCGCCCCGTGCGGGTTTTTTTGCGCCTGCCGTGGGGTGCGTCCTGCAAAAAACTGTTGACAGTTTTTGCGCAACACCCTGGAGCCGCCCCTCAAGCCTGGGGCGCGTCCTGCTGTCCACCCTCAGGAAAATTTTCCGTGTCCTGGAGCCACCCCAGACCCGCGCCGAGCGGGTTTTTTCATGCCCGCTCGAATCTTCTTGACACGGCTGCGAATACTGGCTATATATCCAGTAAATAGCCTTTGGCTATCACAACCCGCCCGGCGATTGCATGGGCACTTTTTCAAGAAAGCCCACAAATGCCAACCTTGCACGCCATCCGAGAGCAACGCGCTCAAAAAGTCTCCGAAGCCCGTTCGCTGCTGGCATCCATGCCCACCCTGACGCCCGAGGCGCAAACCAAGTTCGACGCCATCAAAGCCGAAATCGTGAGCCTGGAAGGCCAGGAAGCCCGCGCCCAACTCGTGGAGGACTGGGAGCGCCGCAGCCTGGGCCAGCCGGTGGACAAGGCCCGCAACGAGCTGGAAGGCCAGGTCAACGTGTTGGACGCCATCGCCGCTCAGATTGAAAACCGCAGCGTTACCGGTGCCCTTGCCGAGTTCCAATCCGAGGCCAAGCGCCAGGGCCTGACCGCCCGCAACGGCGGCGTGCTGGTGCCTACGAGCATCTTCGAAAAGCGCACCACCATGACCACCACCGGCGCGGCTGCTGTGGTGCCCGACGACTACCGTGCGGATCAATTCATCGGCCTGCTGCGCAACAGCCTGATCGTGCGCAGCCTGGGCGCCCGCGTGCTGACCGGGTTGCGTGGCGATACCGTGCTGCCCAAGGCGACCGGCGCCGCCACCGCCTACTGGGTTGCCGAAGGCGACAGCCTGACCGAGAGCAACACCACGTACAGCTCCATCAAGCTGGAACCCAAGACCGTGGGCGCACTGACGGCGTTTTCCCGTCAACTGGCGTTGCAGTCCAACCCCTCGATTGAAGCCCTGCTGCGCGACGATATCAGCGCCGTGGTGGGCCTGGCTGTGGACAAGGCCCTGATCCATGGAACCGCCGCCGCCAAGCAGCCGGTGGGCATCTTGAACGTGAGCGGCATTCAAACGGCAAACCTGGCCACCCTGAGCTGGGCCACCGTCGTGGCCATGCTGGAAAAACTGGGCCTGGAGAACATCACGCCCAATGCCGTGCTGACCCATGCCAAGGCCGCGACGAAGCTGCAAACCACCCTGAAGGACGCCAGCGCCGGTAGCGTGTACTTGATGGACGGCGGCCGCGTGGCTGGCCTGCCCGCCTACGTCACCAACCAATTGGACGCCAAGACCGGCACCCCGGACAAGGGCCGCGTGATCGCTGGCGACTTCTCGCAAATCGTGATCGGTGAATGGGGCGTCACTGAGGTGCTGGCCAATCCGTATGCCGCTGGCTACTACGAAAAGGGCGACGTTCAACTGCGGATCATGCACACGATGGACGCCGTGGTACGCCATCCGAAGGCGTTCGTGGTGGCTGACGACATGGGCATCTAACCGAGGGTTGCGGCATGTTGGAACTACGCGGACACGGCACGCTCAAGGCGACCGGCAAGACACTGCACGGCATCGCCGCCGTGTTCAATTCCGAAGCCAACCTGGGCACATTCTCCGAAGTGATCCGCCCTGGTGCTTTCGCCAAATCGCTGGCGACGGGTTCCAACATCCGCGCCCTGTATCACCACGATGGCAGTGCGTTGCTGGGCACGACCCGAGGTGGCACCTTGCAACTGCGGGAAACCGCTCAGGGACTGGCGTTTGAGCTTGCCCTACCCGACACCACCCATGGGCGTGATCTGGCCATCCTGGTGGATCGTGGCGACGTTGCGGGATGCTCGTTCGGGTTCCGCGTGCCCGAAGGTGGCGACCGCTGGGAAGAACGAGGTTCGACCCTTGTGCGCGAGCTGCTGAATGTGGATCTCGTGGAAATCACTCTCACGTCAGACCCGGCATATCAGGACACCACGGTAGCCATGCGCAGCCGCCCGCCTGAGCGCTCTTTCTGGGACTGCAACCGCGTGTGGCTGGAGACTTGCCGATGAGCATCATCACCCGCATCAAAAGCGCCATCGGCCTGGAGGAACGCTCCGTGCTGGGCGTCAACGGCTGGCCTGTTCCGCTGTCTGCCAGTGCCGTGACGCCTGCCACCGCTCAGGGTGTATCGGCTGTCTATGCCTGTGTGCAGGCCATCAGCGAGACAACAGCCAGCCTGCCGCTGATCCTGTTCAAGCGCAACGGCGACGACCGGGAGCGCGCATCGGATCATCCGCT
>JAFEES010000074.1 GCA_018240995.1 Pseudomonadota bacterium
GTTCGATCAGGTGGGCCAGCTCGTGCACCACGATGTACTCCAGGCACTCGGGCGGCTTCTTGGCCAGGTCGGTGTTCAGGCGGATGGTGCGGCGGCTGGGGTTGCAACTGCCCCATTTGGTTTTCATGCGCTGCACGAAGACGCTGGATGCCTGTACCTGCATGGCCGCCTGCCACTTGTGCAGCAGCGGCGCCAGGACTTGCCTGAGTTGCTCGCGGTACCAGGCATCCAGCCATGCCTGGCGCCGCTCTGTGGAGGTGCCGGGGCGCACCGATAGCACGATGTGCCGGTGCTGCAGGTCGATGCGGGGGGCCGCGTCCTGCTCAAGCACCGTCAACAGGTAGCGCTTGCCCCACAGGTAGTGGCTCTCGCGGTCGATGTAGTCGCGGGGCGCTTCTCGCTGCTGCGCCTGCACCTTGCGCTGCTGGCCCTTGATCCATGCCAGCCGTGAAATGGCAAACACCCGAATGGTGTCCAAGGCCATGTGCTCTGGCGCTGAAATGCGCACCCGGCCTGCGGGCGGGTACACGCTCAGGTGCACATGCTTGATGCGCTTTCTGAGCACATCGGCCGGGATGCCGCCCAGGTCGATGGTTTCCACCCTCAGTACTCCGGCTGCGCGTAGACGATCAGAAACAGGCGCTCCACCTCGTCCACGTTCTTGAGCAGATCGTACAGCGCCCGCTTGATCACCAGCTCCTTGGCCTGCACGCCGCGCCAGCCATCGGGCCTGGACTGCCTGACTGCGCTGTCGATCTTCAGTGCCAGGGTGACGGTGGGGTCTTCATCTGCGTGCGCGGCGCCATAGGGTGCCGCGGGCTCTGCCACCTGGTGGGTCTGCAGCAGTGGGGCATCTTGGAGGTTGTTGAACAAGGCGCGCTTGCCAGGCGAATCCAGCCTGGGCGACGTGCCCGGCGCCTGGGCTGCCTGCACCTGCGTGGCCAGGTCGGCGATGCGCTGCAAATACGCCTCGTATTCGATGGCGCGGCTCTTGCGCAACTGGATGAGTTCGCCCAGCAGCGCCGACATCTTGGCGAAATAGGCCGGGTCGGTCAGGCTGTCCTTGACGATTTTGCTGCGCACGTTGTTCTCAATCGTCTCGGCAATCGCCTGCTGGTTGCCCTGTAGGTCGGCCAGCTGGTGGGCAATCGCGTCGGCAATGCCGGTCTTCACGATCAAGTCCAGCAGGCCAATGCCGTCGAACGGCGAAATCTTGCGCGGCTCGCTGGCTTCGATATACGTGTCGATCAGGTGCCGCATGTCCGCCTCGAAGGGCTTCAGGTCCAGCGTTTCGCCGCTGGCCTTGCGGATGACTTCGCGCAGGGCCAGGTACTGCTCCAACCGGGTCTTGATGGCTTGGGCGTCGGCTGCGCTGTAGCCGGCGGCGGCCATTTCATCGGCCACGTTGGAATAGGCGCGCAGCAGCGCCACCACGCCTTTGTAGAAGGCCACGCGCTGCGGCTCGTGGGTTTTCAGGTCATGGGCAATCTCGGTGTTGCCGCAAAAATAGTGGATGTGCTCCAGCTCGCCCTTGGGCGGCTGCACCGGCTCGCACAGCAGAAACAGCGCTTCCAGCGCGCCGTCCAGGCGCCTCCTGCCCAGCGCCAGCCGGTCTTGCAGCATCACCTCGGGGTCGGCGCCGCCCGCGCTGTGGTCGATGTCCGAGGTGTACACCGCAATGGCGTTTTCCACCTTCTTGAACAAGTCCTTGTAATCGACGATGTAGCCAAAGTCCTTGTCGTCACCGTCCAGCCGGTTGGTGCGGCAAATGGCCTGAAACAGGCCGTGGTCTTGCATGGATTTGTCGATGTACAGGTACGAGCACGGCGGCGCGTCAAAGCCGGTCAGCAGCTTGTCCACCACCACCAGCAGGCGCATGTGGGCCGGCTCCTTGACGAACAGCGCCTTGGCCTGGTCTTCGTAGGTTTCGGTCTTGGACTTGCCCGGCTTGGCCTGCACATCGGCCAGCAGCGCGGTGTAGGTGTTGTAGATGAATTGCTTGTCGGTCTCGGTGTTGGCGCCGGTTTCTTCCAGCGTCACGTCCTTGGCCTGCGGGTTGTACGAGGTGATGACCGCACACCGCCCCTTGAACAGCGTCTTTTGCAGCAGCGTGAAGTATTTGCACGCCTCGTAAATGCTGGACGCCACCAGGATGGCGTTGCCCCGTTCGCTGGACAGGCGGGGCTTGGTGCTGAAGTCAAAAATAATGTCGGCCACCACCCGGTCCATGCGCGCCTTGGAGCTGAGCACGTTCTGCATCGTGCCCCACTGCTTCTTCAACTCCTCTTTCTGCCAGTCGTTCAGGCCTTTGGTCTTGGCCTCGAACCACTGGTCGATCCTGGCTTGCGAGCCCAGCGACTGGTCAATGTCGCGCGCCTCGTACACCAGGTCCAGCACCACGCCGTCGTCCACCGCCTCGCTGAACTTGTAGGTGTGGATGTAGCCGCCAAACACCTCCAGGCTGGTGGCCTTGTCTTTTTTCAGCAGGGGCGTGCCGGTGAAGCCGATGAACACCGCGTGCGGCATCAGCGCCTGCATCACGCGGTTGAGCTTGCCGCCCTGGGTGCGGTGGCATTCGTCCACAAACACAAACACCTCGCCCACCGTGGCGCTGGGCTGGGCCTGCAGGTCGTTGATGAAGGCGTCAAAGTCCGCATCGGCATTCCTGGCCGTCACGCCAAACTTGTGCACCAGCGAGCACAGCAGCCGGGGCGTGGCCTGGCCCAGTTGCGCCATCAGGTCGCGCCCGCTGCTGGTGCGGCAAATGGCCTCGCCCGCGTCGGTGAACACGCGTTCTATCTGTTGGTCCAGCTCGTCGCGGTCGGTGATGATGACCACCCGCGCCTGGGGCAGGTTCTCCAAAATCCACTTGGCCAGCAGCACCATCAGGATGCTTTTGCCCGAGCCCTGCGTGTGCCACAGAATGCCGCCCTGGCGCTGGCGCACATGCTCCTGCGCCGCCTTGATGCCGAAATACTGGTGCACGCGCGGCAGCTTCTTGATGCCGCCGTCAAACAGCACAAAGTCGTGCATCAGCTCGATGAGGCGGGCCTTGCTGCACAGCTTCAGCAGGTATTTGTCCAGCTTGTAGCGGCTGTTGTCGGCCTCGTCCTCCTTCCAGGTCAGGAAGAACTTTTCGGGCGTGCCCACGGTGCCGTACTGCAGCCCTTCGGAGTCATTGCCCGCCAGCACCAGCTGCACGGTGCTGAAGAACCAGGCGTTGAACTCAGGCAGCTGGTTCGACAGGTTTTGCCGAATACCGTCGCCAATGCTGACGCGGCTGTTCTTCAGCTCCAGCACACCGACAGCGATGCCGTTGACGTACAGCACCACATCGGGCCGGCGCTGCTGCTTGCCGTGCAGGGTGACTTCTTCGGCAATGCCAAAGTGGTTTTGGGCCGGGTTTTTCCAGTCGATCAGGTGCACGGTTTGCGTCACCTGGCCCGCCTCGGTTTTCACCGGCACGCCGTAGCGCAGCAGCTGGTACACCGCCTGGTTGTTGCTGTACAGGCTGCGGTCGGGGTGGCCCGCCTCGGTGCGCAGCTTGTGCAGCGCAATGCTGATCTGCGCCGGGCTATAGCCCGAGGCGGTCAGGTACTCGGTCAGCAAGCCCTCTTCGATGTTGCTGTTGCCCGCGCGGTCGGCCCAGTCGCCCAGGTAGCGGTAACCCAGCTCGTCGCAGAACAGTTGGACCACGCGGTCTTGCGTGATGCGTTCAGGCTTGCCTATGTCTGCCATCTGGAATTTTCTCCCTCGCTGCAAAATCACCACCTACACTGAATCGGCAGCCACGCCAATGCGTTCATGCCCCGAAACACGCCACCACCGCCCAAGTTCGTGAAGCCCAGTCCACAAGCCGTCCGGCGGGCTGTGGCCAGTTCCACGGCACTGGAAACGGGGCAGACCGTGCAGCAACTGGAGCAAAAGTTGCAGAACCGCAGCCAGAACCGATTTGCGCACATCAAGCTGGCGGACTGAGGGCTACAAGCCTGCCACTGGTAGCAGCCGGCCTGTTGCGCACGGTGGATCACGACGCAGGGTCTTCCGAATCAAATTTGTCCCACAGCGCAGCCTTGAACCAGGCTGGCATTTCGTCGGATTTCATCTCGATTTCCACGCCGTCCGTCACTTCGGCCGTCCACACACGTTCTGGTCCCGAATTGTCGAAGATGTACGCCCGATCGGCGTAGGCCACCGCCTGCGGCAGCAACTCCAGCGAACGCACATAGCGGCTGCGTATCTTGTCTTCCGCCACGGGGTGCCCGCCTGTCTCCACACGGTAATGCACACGGGCCACATTGATCTCAACGTCTTCCGTGGCCACAAAGTACAGGTAGGTGCGATAGCCCGCCTGCTGGGCTTTATGCAAAAACTCGACCTTGTCCGGTGACGACATGACCGTTTCAAAGGTGAAAGAAACCTGGGCCGCCAACAGCTTGTGGCGGATGAAGTCAGCCAGGACAGAGGCCCAGTATGAGTTGACGACGACCGCGCCAAAAACCACCTTGTCATTCACTACGCTCAACTGCTGCGCCTGCGGCAAAAGCCCCGCTTTGGCCAGCAAGGTGGAGGCCTGCAAAAAGGCATGCAGCTCCGCCGCATCGGCCATAACCTCGTAGTCGGCCAGATTCAGATACCCATCGGAACGAATGGCTTTTTCCATCTCGTCCGCGTTGACATACACCCCCAGCCATTCGGGCGGCAGCAAGTCTTTGATGGTGCTTTTGCCCGAACCATTGGGCCCCGCGAACATGCGCAGGCGTGGAACGGGTGCCGTCATGCCTGGCGCGCCCGCACCCGTTTGGTCCCTATCGGCACCGCCACAGGCTTGGCGATGGAGCGGATCACGCGCACCTTGCCCTCTGCGGTGGTTTCAATCAGCTGCCCATCACGGGCCTCGATCACCTTCCCGCTGGTGGTCAGCGCCTGCAAGTAGGCCCGCTTGACGGCACTGCCCGCCAACTCGGGAATGCGGGCCTCCATGCGCTGCATGGATTCTTCGCTCATCGGAGAAGGGGTCTTCATGGGGTACTCCTGGGTTGCCATAACTTATACCAGCCGAAATCAGCGCATGTGCTGCCTTGGAGGGTGCAATACGAAATGCATGTAGTGAAAATGGTCTGTAGCGCTTATCCAGCAAGCGCAAGCAGCTATTGTTTTCATAGTAAACGAACCCTGCCGGTCAGCAGCTCCTGCATCATGCCCTGCTTGATCTGGCGGGCCTTGGCGAGGCGGGACGCCAGCGCGGCGAGCTCGGTGTCCATGTCGCTCAGGAGGGTGGCGATGGCGGTTTGTTCGGCTTTATCCACCGGTATTTCAACCTTGAAAGCATGAACATTATTTCTATTCAGCGTGGGCACTCCTGAACCTGTAGCAAATCGTTCGAGACCGACTCGCGTATACAAGTAGAAAACGAACTTCGGATCGTTCGCTTTAAAGGACGTCACCCAAAGGGATGTGTTATGTGGCCAGAAATTTTCTTCGACAAACGTCACTGCCCCGATTGTTCCAGACCGTCCAGTAACAACTCCCGGCCCTTTGACCTGAAATGCAATGTGATGATTTAGCACGCCATTTGAGGTAACGACTGGATATAGACCGGGTTCAAGTCTTGAATTGGGCAAATCGAAGCCACGTTGTAACGGCGCTATTTCGCCAAGTGCTCTTTTCTCCCACTCCCCACCAAACCCCGGCAGCCGCCGCTTGCCGGTGAGCAATTCCTGCATGGCGCCTTGTTTGATCTGGCGCTTTTTGGCGATGAGTTGATCCAGGGATTCGATGAGGGCATCGGCATCGCTCAAGGCTTCGGCGATAAGTCGTTGCTCTTCAACACAGGAGGGAATGGCGACAGGAATTTTTCCAAGAGCGCCGCGTGCTATTCGCTTGTGGGTCGTTCCGCCCACTTGCTCTGTCACTAGTTCAAACCACTTTGGGGTCGAAAAAAATTGAACTAAATAGCAACGATTGAAATTATCTAGATTTGGCCTGAAAATTGTTACATCAACAGATGTAATGACTTTTACCTCGCCCAATTCTGGGAGAATACATGCGCGGCCAGCAGGGTCAGCTAGGCGACAAATCAACACATCGCCAACGATAAGCTCTTTACATTTTAGTTTTTCAAACGAATCTTTGTATATGTACTTTTTTGTTTCTTTTTCTATATATACCCCAACTCCTATATTTCCAGTCTGAATTAACCTGAAGCCTTTGTCGGTGATGTGTTCAGACTCTACCCAGTCGCCATCATCAAAGCGCGTCTTTTTATTTTCTGCAATATCAACGACTCGGCGAACATCCCAATCCTCCGGAATCACCCCCACCTCCGTCCGCTTGTGCCCCGCAGGCACCGTCACCGCCATACCGCGCTCCCTTCGTTCTGTGCCGCGTGGGCGCCGCCTAATTTCAAGCCAAATCGGTCTCTAGCGCTTACCCAGCAAGCGCAAGCAGCTATCAAAATAAGAGTATTCATGGGCTGACATCCCCGTCTTCTGGCTCGGCGGTGCGCAAGGTGTTTTCCAGCTCGCGCCGCAGTTCTTCGCGGTCGGGCAGGTACAGCTGGTATTTGCTGCTCGTAAAAGCTGCGCTCCAGCGGGTCGTCCAGCTTGAGCAGCTCGACCCAGTGCGACCAGCTCAAAAGGTGCGACGCTGTCGCACCTTTTGGATAGGCCAGATAAAACTGCCGGATGCGAATCAGGTTGCTGCGGCTGAACCCCTTGCCGTGGCGCAGGCCCAGGTCGGCGGCCAGGCGGTGGATCAGGGCTTTGCCATATTCGGCGCGGGTGTCGCCGCCTTGCTCAAATTCGACGATGTGCCGGCCCACCTGCCAATAGGTCTGGGTCAGGTGGGCGTTGACGGCCTGCACCGCCAGGCTGCGGCCCTGGGTGTAGGTGTCGGAGATGTGGCCCAGCAGTTGCTGGTAGCCGGCAGGGGCGGCCTGCTGGGGTGTGGCGGGCGTCACAGCGCAAACCCCATCTGGGCCAGGTGGGCGTTGACCTTGGCCTCCAGCGCGGCCACGCGGCTGGCCATTTGCGGCATGGGCGTGTCGTAGCGCTCGGCCAGCTCTTTCACCCGCTGCGTCAGCGCCTGGCTGATGCGGTCCATTTCGCCGTGGATGGCGGTGGCGAGGGTGGCCAGCCATTTGCCGTCCACCACCAGCGCCTGGATGTCGGCCGCGCTCAGTTGCGGGTAGTGGGCGTAGGCCTGGGCGTCGAGTGCGGCGTCGGCATCTTTCAGGCGCTTCTTCAGGTCGGCCTCGTCTTTGGCCAGTTGCAGCCAGCGGTTCAGCACAGCGGCTTCGTCCTTGGCGTCCGCGTCGCCTTTGATCTCGCGCAGCCGGTCGGTCGCGCTGGCCTTGTTGATCTTGTCGAAGCCTGAAAACGCCGCATCGTCGCCGCTGTGCTCTTCTTCGAGTTCGGTGAGTTGGGCGGTGGCGCTGTCGAGGTGGGCCGTCAGTTCGTCAATGGCGGCCTGGTCTGCGGCGTAGTAACGCGCCACGATCAGCGCCTTGGGCAGCAAGTCGCAGGCCCAGCCTTTGTCCACGGTCTTGGTGACTTTGCCGTCCTTGTTTTTCTTGACCTCGACCATGCGGTAGGTGGCGGCCTGCCAGCCGTCGGCGGCGATGAGGTAGGCGTCGTCTTGCAGGGTGGTGGCCCAGTAGTCCATCAGGTGCTGGTAGATGGCGTAGGCGTCAATCAGCGGCTGGCCGCTGTAGTGGGCCAGCAGGTGGTCGGACAGTTCGGCAATGCGTTGCTTGGGGTGAAAGCCGGGCTGCAGCGCCTTGAGCGTGGGGGCGGCCTGCTGCTGCCAGCCGCTGAACAGGGCGTTCATGCGGGCCATGAAGGCGGCGAACTCGGGGTGTTGGTAGATGCTGCTTTGGATGGTGGCCTTGTCCACCGCCAACGCCAGGTAGCCGGGGCGCAGGGGCGCAAACAGCGCCTGGCGCAGCCCGGGGCACACGGCCCAGTAGGGTTGCAGCGCGTCCACGTCCGCCGTGGGGATGCCGCCTTGCAGGTGGCCGGCAATGTCTTGCGCGTCTTCGGCCACGCTGGCGTCGATGTAGCGCGGCAGGTTGAGGTTGAAGTCGTTTTTTTCGATCTCTGCCAGGCCCACCATGCGGGCGAGTTTGGGCACGTCGGTTTGCCGGGTGAACACATCGACGATGCGGTGGATGTCTTGCTCGCGCAGGCGGTTTTTGGGGCCGTCTTTCATGTAGCCGCCGCTGGCGTCCACCATGAAGATGCCTTTGCGCGCCTGGGCACCTTCTTTGTCGATGACGATGATGCAGGCCGGGATGCCGGTGCCATAAAACAGGTTGGCAGGCAGGCCGATGATGCCCAGGATGTAGCCGTGGCGGATCAGGTTTTTGCGGATGTCGGCCTCGGCATTGCCGCGAAACAGCACGCCGTGCGGCAGGATGCAGGCGGCTTTGCCGCTGCTTTTGAGCGAGCGCACGATGTGCAGCAAATAGGCAAAGTCGCCCTGCTTGGCGGGCGGCACGCCAAAGGTGTCAAAGCGCCCATGGGGGTCGTGCAGCGGGTCGATGCCGGTGCTCCAGCGCTTGTCAGAAAACGGTGGGTTGGCCACCACGTAGTCGAAGGTTTTGAGCTGGTCTTGCCCGCCCACGCCGACCGTGAATTGGGGGTCGGCCAGCGTGTTGCCCTGGCGGATTTCGGCCGTGGGGTTGTCGTGCAGGATCATGTTCATGCGCGCCAGGCCGCTGGTGGCGGCGTCTTTTTCCTGGCCGTAGAGGGTGACCTTGGCGCGGGCTTCGTCGCCCACCTTGAGCAGCAGCGAGCCTGACCCGCAGGTGGGGTCGTACACCGTGGTGGCGCTGGTGGTGTGCGCGCTGCCGATGCCGATGATCTTGGCCATGATGCGGCTGACTTCGGCGGGGGTGTAGAACTGGCCCTTGCTTTTGCCGCTTTCGGTGGCGAAGTGGCGCATCAAATACTCATACGCATCGCCCAGAATGTCGTCGCCGTCGGCGCGGTTTTTAGAAAAGTCGAGCGCCGGGTTCTCGAACGTGGCGATCAGGTTGGTGAGCCGGTCCACCATCTCTTTGCCGGTGCCCAGCTTGGCGGCGTCGTTGAAGTCGGGCATGTCGGCCAGCTTGTTGGCCGCAGCCAGCGGGCCGACGATGCGCTTGTTGATCTGGTCGCCAATGTCCGTGGTGCCTTTGAGCGCCACCATGTTGGCAAAGCTGGCGCCGGGCGGAATGGTGATGGGCGCAAAGGGCTGGCCGGCGTATTTGTCGCTGACGTATTTGATGAACAGCAGCACCAGCACATAGTCTTTGTACTGGCTGGCATCCATGCCGCCGCGCAGTTCGTCGCAGGACGACCAGAGGGATGAATAAAGCTCGGATTTCTTGATGGCCATGGGGGAGGGGATTCGATGCTGTTGGCGTCGGGCCAACGATGGGCTGCATCGTAAGAGAAAGAAGGGGGATGGCAACGGGCTGTACCTGCCACGCCCATAGCCACGGCGGATGCGTGTGGCGACGGCCTTGCCTGAGCGCCAGTCGGGCTCGCAGAACGCATCCACCGGAATGATGCAGTGTCGGCCCAGCCGCCAGGCATCGCGGTAGCTCGGTTTTTCTGCGACGGTCTCGGCCCTGGCGTTGTAGGTGCGGCGGGCGATTGTCGTTTTCTTTGGCCCGAGGAATGCGGGCGCCGCCAGGGAGTGCTGGACTTGAACCGAATGTTCTTAACGTGGTTGAGTCTGCGGACACCTGACCTTGCAGATTTCGAAACACGTTCACGGTGCGAGGCATGGACGGCGAAGCCAACAGCAGTTGAGCTTCAAACATGTCCAAGAGCATCTCACAACAGCCAGCATGCCATGGCATACCCAATGGCATACCAATTGAATTGAGAAACAAAAAAGCCTAAGTAGATCAACTACTTAGGCTATTGTATTGGCGGAGAGGGCGGGATTCGAACCCGCGGTGGGGATTAGCCCACACACGCTTT